>CAZUXX010000544.1:0-3133 GCA_964624215.1 uncultured Planctomycetaceae bacterium | reverse complement strand
TCGCTGGAGAGCCGCGTCAGAGGCACACCCGTCATCTTGGCAATCACTTCCGCGATGACTTCCGCATCGACCACCCCTTCAGATTCCTGCGACTTCTGTCGCCACTCCTTGGTGATCGTCTCCTTGCGCTTCTTCAGCTTGTCGGCCTGGTCCCTCAGCGATGCGGCACGCTCAAAGTCCTGACCGGCGACCGCCTCGTCCTTCTGTGTATTCAGCTTCTCGATCTCTTCATCGAGCTGCTTGAGATCCGGAGGCTGAACCATCGACTTCAACCGCACCCGGGCACCCGCCTCGTCGATCACATCGATCGCCTTGTCAGGCAGGCAACGCCCCGTGATGTAGCGACTCGACAGCTCGACCGCCTTCTGCAGTGCATCGTCGGTGAACTGCACCCGGTGGTGCTGCTCGTAGCGATCCCGCAGCCCCTTGAGAATCTCGATCGTCTGTTCCTTCGACGGAGGATCGACCAGCACCATCTGGAAGCGACGCTCGAGCGCAGAATCCTTCTCGATGTACTTGCGGTACTCATCGAGAGTCGTCGCACCAATACACTGCAATTCGCCCCGAGACAAAGCCGGCTTGAGCACGTTCGAAGCGTCAATCGCCCCTTCCGCACCACCGGCGCCCACCAGCGTGTGCAATTCGTCGATGAACAGAATGACGTTCTTCGCGCGGCGGACTTCGTTCATCACCGCCTTAATTCGCTCTTCAAACTGACCGCGGTACTTCGTTCCCGCGACCATCATCGCCAGATCGAGCACGACGATCCGGCGATCGCGCAGCAGTTCCGGCACCCGGCCGTCCACCACCATCTGCGCGAACCCTTCGACAATGGCCGTCTTTCCGACACCCGCTTCTCCCAGCAGCACCGGGTTGTTCTTCTGGCGGCGGCAGAGAATCTGCGTGACGCGTTCGATCTCGTTCTCCCGGCCGATCACCGGATCGAGCTTCCCGTTCTTCGCCAGCTCGGTCAGATCACGACCGAAGCTGTCGAGTGCCGGAGTCTTGCTCTTGCGCTCCTTGCCGGTGGTCGTCGCACGTTCGGACGCTTCACCCGACTGCAGGTCGTGTCCCAGAAGGTTCAGCACCTCCTCACGGACATCTTCCAGCTTCAGGCCGAGATTCATCAGCACCTGCGCCGCAACTCCTTCCTGCTCACGCAGCAGGCCGAGCAGCAGGTGCTCGGTCCCGACGTAGTTGTGATTGAGGTTCTTCGCCTCTTCCATCGCGTACTCGATGACCTTCTTGGCACGCGGCGTCTGAGGCAGCTTGCCAATCGTCACCAGGTCCGGTCCGGACTGGACGATGTTCTCGACCTCCATGCGGATCTTGCGGAGATCCACATCCAGATTCTTCAGCACATTGGCCGCGACTCCGGATCCTTCCTTCACAAGGCCCAGGAGGATGTGCTCGGTGCCGATGTATTCGTGGTTGAATCGCTGCGCCTCCTGATTGGCCAACTGCATGACCTTGCGGGCGCGATCCGTAAATCGCTCGTACATTGATTTGGCTCCTCCGAGCGGGTGGTTGGCGAACTGACAGGCTCCGCCGGTCGAATCGTTCGCCCGAACGAAGACGAAGCCGAGGTTCAAACCCCGGCTCGTTCGACGAAATTCTAGCCCTCCCCTGAGAGAGGGACAAGATTCTCCGCCACGACATGGCGAAGCATCTCAATCCGACTCGTGTCGTGTCGTCCGAATCGACCATGCCGGCGGATCGGCTTCAAATCCTGCCGAGAGCGGGGCCGCGGGAGAAGGCGGCAGGCAAATCAGTCACACCGGTTCTGACGATCCCGCCGATCCCCCGGCGAGCAAATCGTCCACACACCGTGCAAAGACGCGCTGCCCGCCCGACACGCCGCCCCCGAGGCGCATCGGCACACGTCTCACACCTCGAAGGTCTTTCCGTCCTCCTGGTAGACCACCTTGTACAGATCGCGGCGGCGGTCATTCCAGTTCTGCACGCTCCCCGACTCCTTGTGCCGGCGGAGGATCTCCACATCGACATCATGAATGATCATCGTCTCGATGTTGGGACTGCACTCCGCGGCAATCGCATCCCGGGCGAACTCGGCATCCGCCGGCGTGAAAATCACCGACTGGGCGTAATGAATGTCGGAGTTCTCGACAAACGGCAGGTTGCCCGTGCACCCGGCAACTGCCACATACACATGGTTCTCAACGCACCGCGCCAACGCGCAGTGCCTCACCCGCAGATATCCCGCCCGGGTGTCCGTATTGAACGGACAGAAAATGATCTGCGCCCCCTTGTTCGCCGCAATCCTCACCAGCTCCGGAAACTCCACGTCGTAGCAGATCAGGATCGCGACCACTCCGCAGTCCGTATCGAAGACGTTCACCTGCCGGCCCGGCATCACCCCCCACCACTTCCGCTCGCCCGGCGTGATGTGGATCTTCTCCTGACGCCCGAGCGTACCATCGCGACGGAACAGGTACGAGACGTTGTACAAAGACCCCTCCTCCAGCACGAAGTTCGACCCTCCGATGATGTTGATGTCGTACTTCACCGCCATCTCGGTATAGAAGTCGAGATACCGTGGCGTGAATTCCGCCAGCTTGCGGGCAGCCTCACCAGGCCGCGCCTCCGGAAGAAACGAGAGAAGTTGTGTCGTGTGCAACTCCGGAAACAGCACAAAGTCCGACTTGTACTCGCTCGCGGTGTCGATGAAGAACTCGTTGTTCCGGGCAAACTCCTCGAACGAATCGATCGTCCGCAGCTTGTACTGCACCGCCGCCAGCCGGATCGGTTCCGTCGGGTGGCAGAACCGCCGCTTCGCCCCGGGCCGGTACTCAAGGTTCCGCCACTCCAGAAACGTCGCATAACCCCGACTCGCCGTGTCACTCGGAATGTAGTCGGGAATCAGTCCCTGAATGACGAACCCGTTCGCCAGTTGCGCTGTCAGCACCGGATCAAACCGCGTCTTGTCAACGACATCCTCAATATATTCAAGCGCCGTCATCTGATCGGCCACTGCCCCGTAGCCCGGGATCCGCCCGGCGATGATCATCCGGGCGAGATTCCGCTCCCGACACAGTTGCTTCCGCGCGTCGTAAAGCCGTCGCGAGAGCTTCAGACCGCGAAACTCGGGATGCACCATCAACTCGATGCCATA
>CAZUXX010000543.1:0-3143 GCA_964624215.1 uncultured Planctomycetaceae bacterium | reverse complement strand
CGGCCTCTTCCAGCCGCGCCGCAATCAGCCGATCCACATGGGCCGCCGGAGAAATGTCGGAGTCCAGCGGTGGTGCCAGACGATCGGCAAACGCACGGGTGTATTCGTGACGCTCGTCCCAGAACTTCTGCTCGGCTTCACTCCCCGCCAGTCGCTCCCGCTGCTCCCACTCCTTCAGACGGGCTTCGTCTTCGTGCAGGAAGTCCAGCCAGTTCGCATCGGTCAGGGCAATCTCCCGGGTCGGTGACAGGAACCGGTACGGGCCTCCCGGCTTGCCGATCCCGACCACAAGCTCACCGAGATAGTCCCCCTTCCCCTTGTTCCCCAGCAGACGGTACAGGGAGATCGTGTGGACTCCGTCCTCTTCGGTTGTCACCGTCACCCGCTTCTCCGAATGACCGGCCGGAATCGACAGCAGATCCGGACCAAAATCCGGCAAGTGGTAGTACGGCAGGTGAGCACTGCCATTGAGGTTCATAAACGGCGTTTCCGCCAGCAGCTCCCCGTCGAAGTACAGTCGCGCCGAGTCGAGTGACCGCACAATGAATTCATGTTCACCCGCAGGCAGGTGGATCCGGCTGCTCACGTGCAACAGGCTCGGCACCTTCCGCTCGATGATCAGCCCCTTCTCGTTGTACTTCCGCGGAAGTTCCTTCAGGGCAAACCGGTCGGTCCGGTAGATCACCTGCGAATCACGCACGCGAAACTTCCACGAGCGGGCCACAGGGACCCCTTCTGTAATCTCCACCTGAACGTGGTCGTCCGGGATCGTCTCGACGGCTACCTTGCCGACCGCCTGCCCCGATTCATCGAGGTTGATCCGCACCTTGGCGCGCACTTCTTGATCGCTCAGCGCCCGGCGATGGATCGCCACATTGTCAATCGCACCGCTGAAGGTCGACTGCCCCCCCATCGACGAACCGATCCACAGGGCATCGTCATCCACGACCGGAGGTTTCGTCGTCGCCCCGCCGGCGTCCCACACTCCCTTGACCGGGTCACCATCGACGTAACCGCGAATACTGTCCGGCTTCCCGAACGTGTACGTCACCGCCACATGGTGCCACGCACCGTCCTCCGGAATTCCCGTCTTGGCGGTCCAGCGATGCCACGGGTCACCCCCCTTGCTCTTGACCGTTTCCCGGTCGGCAAACAGGAAGCTCGGGTACACTCCACTCGACGTGTTCGCCAGCCGCAGCGCGTAGTTGTGATTCTCGGTCGTCCCCGGTCCGGAGTGCGTCCGCCCCTTGCCGATCAGATACACATACGTACCGCGCAGCGGATCGCTCCACTGCACCCAGCATTCCAGGGTGATCGAATCGCCGTTCTCGAAGTCGAGCGGACTCCCCGCACCCGGATCAGCCACCTCCAGGTAGTTGCGTCCCTGCGGGAACTGCACCGCCTGGTTATCCGCTCGGAAATCGGGATACTCCGATGGACGCGGGCCGGCCACTCCCAGCTTGGCCCCGCCCCGCGGCGTCAGTTCCAGAGTCAGTTCCCCTTCGCTGACCAGCGGAGCCTCACCATCGAACGACCACAGGACGAGCGGGGCCGCGGCAGGTTTCTTGCTTTGTCCGTCACTCTCGCTCGCAGGGAGTGAAGCGACGCAGGCCAGTGTCAGCAGGGCTGTGAGCAGCACACGGGTCGGCATTTTCTTCCTCATTCGTCACAGCAGAATGCTCCGGGCAGGTCACCCGCAGCGACGGACGCAACCGTCCGCATAGCACATCGGACATATGAGTGTACCGCCACCAACCGCTCGGGGAAACAGTCCGATGGACGATCTCCGATGAATCTGCCATCACTGCACGGCTAACGTTCAGCTCTGAGGGGGCGGCTTTCGTTGACGGTTCTTCTCAAGATGTTTCTCGAGAATCCGCAGGTTCTTGCGATTTGCCTTAAAGGCCACGTCGAACGCATCACCCAGAAACGGAATGATGCCCACCGTCGCATCCACGCCGATATTCGCCAGCATCCGCAGCCGTTGCCAGCGCGATAACCCGTACTTCTTCGCCAGCGAGAACAGGTACAGCGAGAGCACCGTCGTTGCCACATCGCCGATCCCGGGGACCAGACCGATAATGCTGTCCCACCCGAATCGCACCCCGGTGCCGGGAATCTCGAACTGATCGTCAAGCAGTTGCGTCAGCTTCCGGAGCAGTTGCAGATCGACATCCTCGCGGGGATCGACCACTTCCGGTTCCAGCACAACGCGACTGCCCGGTTTCTGCGGCGTCGTCGTCTTCATCATTGTCACTCCCGTCGAGGCCGCCTGAACTCACCGCGACTCACACGGCTCGATGTACAGCCGCACGTCTGCCACCGTGTCGGCAAACGGATCCGTCTGACTCTGCACCACCTTCTGGTGACAACGGCCCTCTTCTCCCGATACCCGACACTGGATCAGCGTGATGTTGTCGTTCCCGCCGCGACGAATGGCACGGCTGATCAGATCACGCGACGCGCGATCCAGCGACGACTCCGTCAGCATCACCTCGGCCAGTTCTTCCGGACCGACATACTTCGTCAACCCGTCCGTACACAGCAGCAGACAATCGTGTTCGGCAAGCGTGATCGACCGGATCTCCGGATCAGGGGGCTGCTCTACCGAGCCCACCGCGTTCCACAGCATTTTCCCGTAAGGCAGCTTCGCCAGCGTCTCCTCATCGAGATTCGACTCCTCTGCCAGCTGATGCGCAATCGTATGCTCCCCGGTCAGTCGCGTCAGTTCCCGGTCTCGCAAGAGGAACAGGGCACTGTCGCCCACGTGCACCTGCCACATCCGCGGCCAGCAGATGAAGGCGGCCGTCAGTGTCGTCGCCATCCCCAGACGCTCGCGGTCCTCCGCCCCTGCCAGCGTCACGGCACTATGGGCATGCGCAACCGCATCCCGCAGCGCCTGGCGGATCAGGTCGTCACTCGCCCGCTCCATACTCAGGGTCCACGGAACTGCGTTGAGCAGGTGACGTGCAAACGACTGCACCGCCAGTCGGCTCGCAACCTCCCCCGCCGGACATCCCCCCACGCCATCGGCCACCACCAGCAGGCGGGCCTCGATCGCATCGTTGACTCCCTCGCCCGTTTCAAAGCTCGCGCTTCGGTGACACGCCGTGAGCATGAAGTCTGTAATCAGGTAGCTGTCC
>CAZUXX010000542.1:0-3154 GCA_964624215.1 uncultured Planctomycetaceae bacterium | reverse complement strand
AGACCGCCAAAGACCGAGTCACCAAACATCAGCGGTGCCGCGAGGATATCCTCCTCCGCGATTCCCTCCGGCAGAACCAGCCCGAGAACGCCGGTCAACCGCTTCCCCCGCGTGAGAATCCGCTGACTTCTGGCCCACCTCAGCACCTGTTTCAGTTCAGCTGCGTCAACCGTTCGGCGGTCACCGCTGATCTGCTCTCCATGCGGCACGGGAGCACACGCCACCGTGGCGACTTCTCCCTGTTCCCTGTCAATCCGACGCACAACGAGTCGGGAGACCGGCATCCGCCGGGAGAGCAGACCCGCAACGATCTCCGTGAACTCGTCGATCGCGATATGGCGGCACGCTTCCCGCCAGACGTCCAGAAGAAACCGATCGTGCCGCTGCATCGTTGATGTCATCCCCGGTGAAGTTCCGCACTGGTCACGGTTCAACGCCAGTTCCTGTCAAGGATGTGCCATGATATGACCCGGGCACAGAGAACGGCTACACCCCAGATACCTCCGCACAAGAATTTCGACAGCCGGTCGCATCAGCAAGTGATGCTCGAATGAACCGGATTTCCAAGCGTCCTCGCAACCCCGTCAATCAATTGAGCCACTGGCACCCAATCCGTGAAATATAACGGCTGTGAAATAGAAAGGCCATGTCCGTGATATGTGCTGACTGCGCACGGAGAGTACACGCCCCGCGACGCATTTTCATCGTGGCACATCAGTTGCCACTGGCCCTGACGGAGAGCTCCGCCAGACTCCGTCGCGACCGGTCCATCCGTCGAGAGAGGGAGCCACAACTGACTCGCAATTCATGGAAAGGGCTGCCCGATGGGCATGGAAGCCTTCATCACTCTGGCAGTCGTCACCATCCTGTTCGCAGCGCTGGTGAAGAACATCGCTCCCCCGGACCTGCTCTTCCTGGGAGCGACCAGCTTCTTCGCTCTGGTGGGGATCATCACCCCCAAAGAAGCGTTCGCCGGGTTCTCCAACTCCGGGATGCTGACTGTCGCTGTCCTGTACGTGATCGTCGCCGCACTGCGGGAAACAGGCATTCTCGAATTCATCGGGCACCACGTCCTGGGAAACGCCAGGACCGAGTCCGGGGCCGTGACGCGGCTCTCCGGCGTCATCATCTCGATGTCGGCCTTCCTCAATAACACGCCGATTGTCGCGATGTTCGTCCCGGTCGTCATCGACTGGTGTCGCCGCAACAAGATCACTCCCTCAAAGCTGCTGATCCCGCTGTCGTATCTCTCCATTCTCGGAGGAACATGCACGCTGATCGGCACCTCCACGAATCTCGTCGTCAACGGCCTGATGATCGACAGTGGCCTGGAGGGCATGAGCCTGTTCGAGGTCGGTCGAGTCGGATTACCCTATGCCGTCGTCGGCGTGGTTTACCTGTTGGTGGCTGGCCCCCGTCTGCTCCCCGAGCGCAAGGAGTTTCTCGAACAACTGGGAGAGACCCGCAAGGAGTACCTCACTGAAATGCTCGTCCGGGAGGGGTGCCGCCTCGCCGGTCAAACCGTCGAATCGGCAGGCCTGCGGCAGCTGCCGGGACTGTATCTCATCGAAATCGATCGAGGAGGCACCATCCTCTCGCCGGTCGCCCCGGATGACGTAATCCAGTCAGGCGACCGACTCACCTTCACGGGAATTGTCAGCAGCATCATCGAGCTGGAAAAAATTCCCGGACTCATCCCCATTGCCGACCCCGAGTTCGAATCGCGCCCGGAGAAGCAGCGCAACCGTCGCATGAGCGAAGCGGTCATCTCCGACAACTCTCCGTTGGTCGGGAAATCCATCCGCGATGCCGATTGTCGCGCCGCCTACGGTGCCGCCATCGTGGCCGTCCATCGCGGCGGCAAACGCGTCGAGCAGAAGATCGGCGACATCGAGCTTCAACCGGGGGATACCCTGCTCATGCAGGTGGGCCCTCACTTCTCCAGAGCCCATCGCCACGATCCTGCCTTCTACCTCATTTCTGATGTCGATGGCTGGCGACCGATCCGCCGGCACCGGGCCGGGATTGCCCTCGCCCTGTTCATCCTGCTCATCGTGTTGATGACCACAGGAATCGTCGAAACGACCGTCGCAGCAGCCGCGATCGCCTTCCTGATGGTGGCCTTCGGCTGCATCTCCGCCGGGGATGCCCGGCGCAGTGTCGAGTGGCAGGTCCTCATCACCATTGCCTCAGCATTCGGAGTCGGCGCGGCCCTCGAAAACTCCGGAGCCGCAACCGCCGTCGCCAAACTGCTCGTCGAATCCACCCAGGCTTGGGGACCGGTCGCAGCCCTCGCCGTGATCTACCTGGCCGGATCGATCGTGACAGAACTCATCACCAACAATGCCGCCGCCGTCCTGCTCTTTCCCTTTTGCCTGAACACCGCCCACATCTACGGATGCGACTCCCGCCCGTTCCTGATGGCGCTGGTCCTGTCGGCCTCGGCCAGCTTCATGACTCCCATCGGCTACCAGACCAACATGATGGTCTATGGCCCGGGCGGATATCGGTTCAGCGACTTCATCAGGTTCGGGACTCCTCTCAACCTGCTCCTGTGGATCGTCGCCATCCTGCTGATCCCCGTCTTCTGGCCGTTCTCCGCGACGTCTGCAATCATCGGGTAGGAGTTGCACCGATCGTCTAAGGCGCAACGTGAGCCCGCCCGAGTGCGTTTAGCCCGAGGACATGTTTCTCGCAGGAGATTGCGTTCAGCACGCAGGCCCCACAGATCCCAACTCACGCATCAACGCCCGTCACCTTCCGGCAACTTCTCCCGGACGCCGTGACCGGAACTTCCAGAGAGTATCGACGATGGCGGCAAGGAGGAACGAGACGCCAGCCGTCGGCATCACGATTCCCGTCAGAACCACGATTCCCCAGCCCCACAGCGGCAAAGAACCGGAAGGGGCGCGGCGGGGAAAGCCGGACCGGCCGGCAGGACGACGCTTCCACCACATCCAGATGCCGGTGAACGACAGCACGAATACGAACACCGTCGCGATGAACGCCAGCACCTTCGTCGACATTCCGAAAATCTGCCCCATGTGAGTCGATACCGCCCACAGCCGCACGCGATAGCCGAACTTCAAATCCTCAGGATCGACGACTTTCAGCACTTCCCCCGTGTACTGGTCGACGTCGACCGAGCGATACG
>CAZUXX010000541.1:0-3166 GCA_964624215.1 uncultured Planctomycetaceae bacterium | reverse complement strand
GTTCTGCCAGAATTCGTCACGCAGCGTGCGAATCTGGTCGATCGCCGAGCGAAGCCCCGCCTCGTTGCGGGACATGCCGCACTGGTTCCACAAAATCTCGCCCAGCTGCTGGTGGAAACTGGTCACCGAACGCGATCCGCGGACATCGATCAGCCGCTGGATTCGATTCGTCGCCTCTGTCCGCACTTCATTGAACTGCGGATGAGCCGTCGTCACTTCCTTCAGCTTCTGTGAGGCGAGGTGATGCCCCACCGTGTACGGCACGACGAAGTAACCATCCGCCAGCCCCTGCATCAGCGCCGAAGCCCCGAGCCGGTTCGCTCCGTGATCCGAGAAGTTCGCTTCACCCAGGACGAACAATCCGGGAATCGTGCTTTCGAGGTGGTAGTCGACCCACAGCCCTCCCATCGTGTAGTGGACGGCAGGGTAGATCCGCATGGGAACCTCGTAGGGATCCTCATCCGTGATCTTCTTGTAAATGTGGAACAGGTTCCCGTACTTGGCCTCGATCGCCGCTCGCCCCTGTTCCTCGATCGCCCGGCTGAAGTCCAGGTACACGGCCTTCTCGGTCTCGCCGACGCCGTGCCCCGCATCACACCGCTCTTTGGCCGCGCGCGAGGCGACATCACGCGGAACCATATTGCCGAACGCCGGGTAACGACGTTCGAGATAGTAATCGCGCTCCTCTTCCGGAATCTGGTTCGGCGGACGCTTGTCGTTGGGCTTTTTCGGCACCCACACGCGACCGTCGTTCCGCAGGCTCTCGCTCATCAGGGTGAGCTTCGACTGGTACGTCCCGTGCACCGGAATGCAGGTCGGGTGAATCTGCGTGTAGCAAGGGTTGGCGAAGTACGCACCCCGCTTGTGGCACCGCCACGCCGCAGTGACATTGCACCCCTTGGCGTTCGTCGACAGATAAAAGGCGTTCCCGTATCCGCCGGTGCACAGCAGCACCGCGTGGGCCGCGTGGGTTTCAATCTCACCCGTAACGAGGTTGCGGCACACAATCCCCCGGGCTACACCGTCGATTACGACGAGATCGAGCATCTCCCGCCACGGGAAACTCTGGACCTTGCCGGCAGCCACCATCCGCGCCAGCGCGCTGTACGCACCCAGCAGCAGCTGCTGTCCGGTCTGCCCGCGGCAGTAGAAGGTCCGCGAGACCTGGGCCCCCCCGAACGTCCGGTTGGCCAGTGTGCCTCCGTATTCCCGCGCAAACGGAACCCCCTGGGCAACGCACTGGTCGATGATGTTCGCGCTCACCTCCGCCAGACGGTACACGTTCGCCTCGCGGGCGCGATAATCCCCCCCCTTGACCGTGTCGTGAAACAGCCGCCAGACGGAGTCACCATCGTTGTGATAGTTCTTGGCGGCGTTGATCCCCCCCTGGGCTGCAATGCTGTGCGCGCGGCGGGGAGAATCCTGAAAGCAGAACGTCTTGACGTTGTACCCCAGCTCCGCCAGCGACGCCGCGGCCGACGCACCGGCCAGTCCCGTCCCGACGACGATGATGTCGTACTTCCGCTTGTTGTTGGGCGCAACGAGCTTCAGGTCCTTTTTACAGTTCGACCACTTCTGCTCAATCGGACCGTCTGGAATGCGGGACTGCAGCGGCATGATGGTCGTCGCGAAGTTGGAGAGCGAAACTGCGTGAATCAGCCCAGGGAGCGCCGTCGGTCAGGGAGTCGAGTCAGGCACGGTCTCGGCCGTCCCCTGGGTGGCGATGTTCAGGCCCCAGATCGAAAACGACATGAAGCCCAGGGCAATCACGATGGCGAAAATCCAGCTGGCGATCCGGATCCAGCGATTGTATTTGGGATGATTCACGCCCAGAGACTGGAACGTGCTGGCGAACCCGTGCGACACATGCACGCCCACAAACAGGCTGCCCAGGGCATACGCCACCTGCCGGCCATAGTCTGACAGAATGGCAGCCGCGCGGCTGTACGGCTCGATTCCCTCGTGATCCCAGCCCATGCCGAACTTGAAGTCCGCCAGGTGCAGGATCAAAAATGCCAGAATGATCGTGCCCGTCACGAACATCGTGTTGCTGGCATTGAAGCCGGCAACGTTGATCGTGCGGTCCTCGATCTTCGATCCCCGCATGGCATACCGCTTTTGCCGTGCAGCCCAGTTCGCCCGCGTCAGGCTGATCGCGATATACAGGTGTGCCGCGAATGCGAGGTACAGAATCACCTCGGCGGCAATGAGCAGCGCCTCGTTCTGGTGAATCGCGTGAGCGTAGGCGTTATACGCATCGGCACCAAAGTAGAGGAACAGATTCCCCACCAGGTGAATCACCAGGAACAGGCACAGGAACAGCCCGGTGAACCCCATTACGAACTTCTGCCCGACGGTACTCCGCAGGGCGGCAGTCAGCCAGTTCAAAGTCGGCTCCTCGGGGAAGAGGGTGACATCGGTCGACGCTCCGTCGACAACAAACGCCACCGGTTTTCTGGTGCGGTTCCGGAGCTGGAACGGACGGATTATAGAAGTGCTCAAAACGACTTCAATCGACTCGCAGCCAGCACTCACATCAATCACTCCAACTGGGCATTCTTCGCATCTTTGAGAACGTCCGGATGCGATTCCCGCCCTCTCGATGCCAGACCGCTCCCGTTCGAGGTCTTTTCAGGGAATCCCGTCACCTGAAATCCGATGCCGGCGAGTTCCTCCGCTGGCGGTGCAGGCAATCTGCTCACCATCTAGAATCGCCGCCGCATTCTGACTATCGCCACCGGGACATCGCCGATGAAACGCGTCATTTTCATGAACACGGCCTTCCGGGACGGGTTCCAGTCTGTCTACGGGGCTCGTGTCTTCACCCGGGATTTCCTACCGGCTCTCGAAGCCGCCCGCGACGCCGGCATGACCTACGTCGAAGCCGGAGGCGGAGCCCGGTACCAGTCGCTGTACTTCTACTGCGACGAGGACGCCTTCGACATGATGGACCAGTTTCGGGCCACGGCAGGTCCCGAAGCCAACCTCCAGACGCTCGCTCGGGGCGTCAATGTCGTCGGACTCGAGTCCCAGTCGGCCGACGTCATCGACCTGCACGCAAAACTCTTCAAAAAACACGGCATCACAACCATCCGCAATTTCGATGCACTGAACGACGTCAACAACCTGATTGACTCCGGCCAGTGCATCGCCAGAGCCGGACTCA
>CAZUXX010000540.1:0-3178 GCA_964624215.1 uncultured Planctomycetaceae bacterium | reverse complement strand
ACCCCGCCCACCCAGCAGGTGCTGCCGACTGAAGAAGCCCAGGCCCAGAGCGCCAATCAGGAGCGTGCATCGAAGAAACAGGCCGTGCTTCGTCATGGTCAACCCCGGTGGGAATCCATTCCCTGGCTTGTCATCCTGTCCACCCTCGCTGCCAGCGAAGGCGCCGCCGGTTTATCGTGTGCTCCGGCCTTGTACTGATCGGCATTCCCCTTCGATCGCTTCAACAGAATCGTGAGATTTGACACCGCGGATTCAAATTGCACGATCGGCAAACCCATTACAAAACCGCGCACCCCTCCCAGCCTTCCCAGGTCGACCCAAAGCCATTCAAGCGGCGTTTCTCGGGCCGAGAACACAGTGGACTGCTGGCAACGACCTTGATGACCGGTTTCTCGACCGCTGTGGTTCTGTTCGGGAACTGGACTGAAGGTCGCCAGCCGCCGGCAACGCAGAGCAGCCGTCGACGGTGGGCCACCCGGCTCTCCGTTTGGGGGCCGATTCTTCAGTTCCCCGGCCGGGACAAGCCGGGAGCACGTGCCTCAGACATCAAGCTCGTCGAGACCGTCCATCAGGTCGTCCAGCTCGTCGCGGGGGTGGGATTCCCGATGCGCCTGTCTTTTGGGCAAACCGACCGTCGCTCCGACCGCGTCGCGGCCGTCACGGATGAGTTCGGCGTCGCGTTCGGCGACTGCCAGTTCGAGAGGATCGCGGCCGTCCCCGCCAAACAGCTTTGACAGGTCAATCTTCAGACCGGCCACTTCTCCATCGGCGCCGGCGATGGAGGGAGTCTTGTGCTGAGGGAAGATGATCGCGTTCTCGGGGCAGACGCGGCTACAGGCCGGGCATCCTTTCTTGCAGTTGTCCTGGGCCTCCACCAGGATCCGGTCAAGCGTATCGACGCCGTAGACTCCGAACAGGCAGAAGTCGATGCACTCCATGCAGTTCGTACAGCGGCTGTAATCGATGACGGGATACCAGCGTCGTTTGGCTTCCTCTGTGGTGAAGTCATTCAGCTGCCCATTGCTGCCAGAGTTCTCGCCAGGAGACACTCCGTTGAGGACCGGCAATTCCGGCAGCCCGCTGTGATTGTCAGCATGGTTGTCAACGATCGGGCGGGGGTTCAGATACCGCTGCAGCTGCTCTTCATTGGGGGAGCCATTGAGCCACCCTCCCAGCTCGACGAGCTCCCGGGAGTTCTCCCGGACGATCCGGCGGATTTCGTCCAGATAGGGCTCGGCCTGGGACGCGACTCTCAGATCGATGCAGTAAATCCGGCGATCCGGAATATCGACCGAACCGATCGCGTCCTGTCGCGGGTCTTCGGATACCTCGGCGTCCTCAGGATCGTCGTCCTCGTCCTCGATGAGGAGGGAGACTCCTTCGTGCCCGCGGACACCCTGCCGGTCCAGAACCCATCGCAGAGCACGGGGATACAGCCATCCCAGAACGACCAGATCCCCGGGGATCGATCGCAAAAACAGCATTCCGGTGTGATCGGCCGGGAGGTCGTACAGGTGTGGAACGACGGAAACGTCAATCCCGGGCTCCATCAGCAGCCGGGCTGCCAGATCTTCCTCCAGTTGACGCTTGACGGGGTTCTTCCCCTGCGCCTGGGAGATGACGACAGTCAGCTTCTTCGCCATATCAAGAGTGCTTCCCGGCTGCGGCCGAGGTGGCCGACAACCCGTAAGTCGTTGGAGCAAGCGCGAACGTCTCTCGACGCATTCAGTCAACTCGACTGCTGGTCAACTGCCGGCGGGGCCATCAGTCGTTCAACTGCCCCTTGATGACCCGCTGGGTTTTCTCCCAGACCTGTTCGAGACGGTTCAGGTACTCTTCGGGGGAGAGCAGAGTCTCGACCGTCTGGAACCCGTACAGCCAGCCTTCCCCGTAGCCATCAGTATTAATGGCAGAAGGGTCGTTGAGCAACGCATCGTTGAAGTGGCTGACCGTTCCTGCCGCCGGAGCGAAAAGATCGGAGACGGCTTTCGAACTCTCGATCTGCCCGATGCTCTGTCTGGCCCGCACGCTCGTTCCGGGATCAATCGTCCAGTCGAGGAAGTAGACATCCTGCAGCAACCGGACGGCGTATGCCGTCAAACCGACCCGAAACCCGTCCTCTGCCTGCTGCAACCAGAGATGATTCTCCGAATAGAGCCGGTCCGTGGGGAAGCGGGCCTCGAATTTGCCCATGGGGAAGATGAGTTCGGCCATCGGGTCGCACTGGCACTTTCGGTGAGGTTCGCCGGCTGATCCTGTCCGGGCAGATCATCGTGATCGGACACGCCCCAGTAGACGAAGCCCCAGCGAAGCTTTCAACCGCCCGACTCAATCACAGACACTGGCGGTGCGGCGAATGCAACAGCCAGCATCGATGCGTCACGGTAATGCCATGATGAAAGCCAGGCCCGACAGGCGTTCTGCTCGAAGGGCTGCCGGGTCGTTCTCGGGAAGTAGCAACCGGACCGCAGCTGTCCAGGTCTGCTCACTTTGCTCCCGCCCGCGGATGCGAGCAGACCTGGTGACCGGGCTCGCCGGGTGCTGCTAGCGAATCTGCAGCCGCGCCAGTTGCTTGATCGCCGCGATGGCGGTGTCGGCGTCGCCTGCCTTGGCCAGCAGCCCACGAGCGGCGTCGAGCAGATCGAAGTCGAGTGTCTTCGGAGCCGCTGCGGACGACGTTGTCGTTGCGGCTGCCCGGCCGGGCTTGCGGCGGCGGACGGACTTCTTCCTCCCCGGGGCGGCAATGCCCAACGCCTTCCGGGCGTTGGAAAACGCGACGCCAAACGACTTCTCGTTAATGACCGCCTCGGGGTGTCGGCGCTGCACTTCATCGCGTGCTTCGCGTCCCGACAGCGTCGGCTGCTCGCTCAGCACCTCGCGGATTGCAGCCGCCATGTTCAAGTTACCACTGCCACGTTTCTTAGCCATGAGTGTGTTCCTCAACGATGCCACGACCTGCCGATGCCGTCCCATCGCTACGGGATTCGGCTAATGTACCTCAGCATTGCCACGGTCGTCCTGACAGCTGAATGGCGATCACCATCGGCTGTACGGGATTGTCTCCGCAACACAGCCTTCAGCGGAGACTATCGCTTCTCTTTTCCGTTGCAACTCGTTGAGTTAGCTCTGCTTGGCAATTCATTCGAGGTCGTTGCCCCTGAATCGATATGCCCCACCC
>CAZUXX010000539.1:0-3181 GCA_964624215.1 uncultured Planctomycetaceae bacterium | reverse complement strand
AAGTTGGTGCCGATGGCGTTCATCTGTGGCGGGAAGTAGGAGCTTTCGGGCTTGCCTTCCTGTCCGACGAGCTTCGCCTGTTCGGCGTTGTGGTGCATGTGGTGGGGGATGGGGCCCATGTTGTCGAAGAATTTCGAATACACCGGCCACTTGCCGTACTTGTTCCAGATGTCATCGCCGATGATCTCCCCCTTGAGTTCGTCGATGGCGTCACGCAGCAGAAACTTCTCGCCTCCGGCCACGACGTAGGAAAGCCCTTCGTCCCAGTTGCGGTTTTCGTTCGCGGCTTCGGTGGTGGACCCGAACCACCGTTCGTCGATGCCTCCGCGATGCATGCCAAGCGCGTAGTAGTCATCGGGATGCAGCTTGAGCCGGCGCCCCGGCTGGAGGAAGGAACGCGGCACCCAGTTGGGAGCCAGTCGCAGGACGCCGTCAGTCTCCGAAAGAGCCGCGGAGACGAGCGTTTTGACGTTGGCCATGAGTCAGACTTTCTGTGCAAAAGGTTGCCGTTGGCGGTGTTTCAAAGAGGCCCCATGATGAAAAGACCGTGGGGAATTTTCGAGCGTGCCGAGCGCTCGCTGACGAGGGGGCTGAAGGAACAAAGTTCAGCAGCGGGACTCGACTTCGATGGTTCGACCGGCACGGGCCGACTCGAGTCCCCGCAGCATGATTTCCGTCACATGCCGCGCCGTTCGGGCGTTCGTCAGCGGGGGTTGCCGACCTTCGCGAATGCACTCCACCCAGTGCTCATGGGCATTGACATCGGGCAATCCCGCGAGCGAAACGGATTCTTCCTTGAGTGGTGCATCTTCATCATCGGCTGGCCCGGGGCGGAACAGCTGCAGTGTCGAGGTCAGTGGAGGATTGACGACTTTCCCGGCGGTCCCGTGGACGGAGAAGCCATAGGTGCGTGCTCCATCGCACCAGCCGGTCTCGGCGGTCCCGATGGCGCCACAGGCAAATTCGAGAATCAGGCTGGCGGTGTCTTCCAGTTGTGTCGGTTTGGCGATCGTCGTCATCCGGCAGGTCACCCGTTCAACCGGTCCGAGAATCGCGACCAGATGCGCGATCGCGTAGACCCCCATGTCGAACAGGGCACCGACATCCGCTTGCGAGGCATCGAAGAACCACAACTCGTCTTCGGGAGTTTCTCCGAAAATCTTCTGGATCGTCGCGTAGTAAACCTCCGGGCCCCCGTGACTGAATCGGGCGTGTGCCGACGAAACCTGACCGAGTGAGCCGGTCTCGACCAGTTCCCGTGCCCGCAGAACGTGAGGCCGCGAAACATGCGGGAGACACAGCACGGTGCGGTCCGTGGCCTCGGCGGCCCGGACAAACGCCTCGGCTTCCTCGAGCGAGGTGCTCAGCGGCTTTTGCATCAGGACATGCTTGCCCGCTTCGAGCGCCGCCAGTCCATAACGCACGTGCAGAGGATGTGGCAGGGCAATGACGACAGCATCGACTGCAGGGTCTTTGATCACCTCCTCGTAGGAATGGGTCGACCGCGGGACGTTGAACATTCGCGACAGCGTGTTCAGTCGAGAATCCTTCCGTCCCGAAATCGTCGTCACCGCGACTCCGTCAATCGCGGTCAGCTCCGGCAGGTGCAGCTTTGCTGAAATCCCTCCCGCTCCGATGATGCCGACATTCAGTGACACGGATTCCCCCGGGGAAGTGGTCCTGAACCGGTTGCCTCGTGCCGGACTGGTGGCCCCAAATGTGACGAGGCAGATCTCCCGAACGAACGGGGGGGCGGCAGGACGTTGCGCCTGGCCAGCCCCCACCGTATGGCACGCCGGCTACTTCTGCAGCGGCTTGACCTCGATCGCCCGGAACTCAACAGCGTCGCCATGACCGGCGAAGCCGAAGAAGCCTTCCTTGAGGTCCTTGCCCGGATGCGGTGTGTTCGACATGAACTCCTTCACCTCGGCCAGATCGGTGTCGAGGATCACGCTCCCGTTGAGTTCGACCCGAATCTTCGAGCCCTGGACGGTCACGACCTGGAAGTTCCATTCCCCAACCGGACGCAGGTAGCCTCGGTGGGCGGCCACCATGCCGTAGGCCGACCCGTGGTATTGCCGCGGGTCCAGCGAGGCATACTTCTCGGCCGTATTGTCGAGGACCTGCAGTTCGGTCATGCCTGCGTATGCGGGATTGCCCTGACCGGGATAGCGGATTGCGAGGCCATTGTTGCCGCCGGGAGGAAGACGGAACTCCAGCCGAGCCTGGAAATCGCCAAACTTCTCGTCCGTAAACAGGACACCTCCGTGGCCAGCCTTGCAGCGAATGGCGCCATCGACCACTTCGTAGTTGTCAACAGCTCCCTGCCAGCCTTCGAGATTCTTTCCGTTGAACAGCGACTTGAAGCCGGAACCGCTGCCCTGGCGCAACCACTCGTTCGCTTCGTCGGTCGGAATCTCCCGGAGAAAGATGTTCCGCCACTGGATTTCGCCGCCATGTGTCTGCAACTGGATACGGCCCTCCGGAAACAGCGGGGAGGCCCGATCAAAGTAGTTCTCCATGATGGCGTGGTCGACCACCAGCTTGTCATTCAGCCAGACGCTGGTCCTTGCACCGACCTGGATGATCCGGAACTTGTTCCACTCGCCGAACGCCTTGTCTGCCAGAACCAGCGGATCCTTGCCCGGAGCACCGGCGGAGTTGTTCCACAATCCACCTGAACCCTTGTCTGCTCCGATTCTGAACTTCGATTCGTCGGTCGAGTCCCAGATCTGCACCTGCGGAGTCGACTTCAGGTACACGCCGCTGTCCGCCTTCGGGACGGTTTTGTATTCGAGCAGCAATTCGAAATCGCGGTACTGGTCATCCGTCGTCAGGTAAGCGCCGTGCCCATCGTTCACGAGGACGTCCTCCTGAACGGTCCAGTGTTCCGGAATCGTGGCGTTCCACTCGTCGAGCTTCTTCTGGCGCTCCTCGTCCGACATTGCTTCGAGCTTGCGCGGATCGAATGTCGTCATCCCGTGCCAGCCCGACAAATCCTTCCCGTTGAACAGTGCGATGAATCCCTCAGGCGGGTCCGTCACCTCGGCAACCGCGGGTGAGCAGAGGATCAGGCACCCGAGTACCAACCCTGTGAACAGTCGCATCCGTCTTCTCCAGCAAAGCGAACAGGCGGGTAAATCAAGATGGACCGATGCTATCGGATCGGGACTCTTGAGAC
>CAZUXX010000538.1:0-3184 GCA_964624215.1 uncultured Planctomycetaceae bacterium | reverse complement strand
AACGTGTTCCGATCGAGAAGCTGCGGCGGTTCTACAAGTGGTACTACCAGCCCGACAATGCGATGCTGATCATCGCCGGTCAGTTCGATCCTGTCCGGGCGTGGGAACTGGTCGAGGCACACTTCGGGAAGATTCCGCGGCCGGACCGTGAGCTCGATACCACCTACACCGAAGAGCCGGCACAGGACGGGGAGCGAATCGTAAGGCTGCGTCGCGTGGGCGACGTGGCGCTGGCAGGGGCGATGTATCACATCCCCGCCGGGTCTCATCCCGACTATGTCCCGCTGGATTTGCTCGAACACATCCTGACGGCCTCCCCCTCCGGACGGCTGTACCAGGCCCTGGTGATGACGAAGCGGGCATCGAACCTGTCCGGGGCCGCCTACGCACTCCACGACCCGGGAGTCTTGCGTGTGATCGCGGAAGTCGCACCGGGAAACAATCCCGAGGATGTGCTGGCGACGATGCTCGAGATCATGGAAACCATCGGCGAGGAGGGAGTTACCCAGGAGGAACTCGAACGGGCTCAGCGGTACTGGATGAAGACCTGGGAAATGGCCTTCAATGACACGGCGCAACTGGCGGTGCAGTTGAGTGACTGGGCCTCCCAGGGAGACTGGCGGCTGATGTTTCTCTATCGCGACCGGCTCGAAGCCGCCACGGTCGAGGATGTCAATCGGGCGACCCGGGAGTATCTCACACGGAATAACCGTACTGCCGGTCTTTTCCTGCCGACCGACGAGCCGCAGCGGGTCACGATTCCGCCGACGGGAGACATTGCCGCCATCGTCGGGGATTACCAGGGCCGGGAGACAATGGCGCTTGGCGAAGCCTTCGATGTCTCTGCGGAGAATATTCAGAACCGGACGATCTACGGGGAACTCGGCTCCGACGACTTCAAGTTCGCGATGCTGCCCAAGCGAACCCGCGGGCAAACGGTCCACGTCAGGCTGAAGCTGCATTACGGAACCCCCGAGACCCTGAAGGGTCTGACGGTGGCTGCCGAAGTGCTGCCGTCACTCATGTTGAAGGGGACGCGTGAACTCGACCGGCAGCAGATCCAGGATCGACTGGACGAGATGAAGTCGAGGCTGACCGCGACCGGCAACACAGGTGATATGACCCTGAACCTGGAAACGCGACGGGAGTATCTTCCGCAGGCGCTCGATCTGCTGCGTCAGGTGCTCCGGGAGCCGACGCTTCCTGACGACGAACTCGAGATTCTGCGGAACCGGAACATTTCGCGGCTGAAGCAGCAGTCGAACGATCCGACGAACCGGGCCCGTGTTGCGGTTTCCCGTTACACGAGCCCCTACGACAAGGACGACGTCCGTTACGTCCCGACCATTGAGGAGGAAATCGAGCGGTGGGAGAATCTGACCCGCGCCGATGTCGCGCGTCTGTACAGCGAGTATCTCAGTGCGGAGCACGGTGAGCTCAGCGTCGTCGGAGATTTCGACCCCGACGAGGTGCGGAGCATGGCACAGACGATTTTCGCCGACTGGACCACGGCTGCCCCGTACGAGCGGATCTCACGTGATGGGGATGTGATCGTCCCCAATGCCTACGACGAGATCGACACCCCCGACAAGGATCAGGCGACGTATCTGGCGACGACAGTTCTTCCGATCCGCGACAACCATCCCGACTATCCCGCCCTGCTGATGGCCAATTACATCCTCGGCAGCAGCGGACTGTCGTCGCGTCTGGGAGATCGGGTGCGACAGAATGAAGGCCTGTCCTACAGCGTGGGATCGTTCCTGACGGCGTCTTCTCTGGACGACCGGGCGATTCTGATGTTCTACGCCATCATGAACCCCGGCAACTCCCACAAGGTCGTCACCGCCATCCGCGAGGAACTGGAGCGACTGCATGCCGCTGGAGTGACGCAGGACGAGCTCGACGCAGCGCGTGACGGCTATTTGCAGAACCAGCTTGTAGAACGTGCTGACGATTCGCAGCTCGCCGTGACACTCGGGAAGAATCTCGAAGCCGACCGGACGATGGACTACTACATCGAACTCGAGTCGAAGCTGGCAGCCCTGACGCCTGAAGATGTCCGTCAGGCCGTTCAGAAATACGTTCACCTCGATCGGATTGCCGTGGTGGTGGCCGGAGACCTGAAGGCCGTCCACGCGGGTGTTGCTGACGAGCCGGCCGCAACTCCCGTCAAGACGTCAGAAGGGAGTGGCCAGTAGGGCCGACGCGATTTCAGGAGGGAAAGCGCCGCCGACACCGGGCGGCGCTTTCTATTCTCACCCTGAGTGAATGTGCAGCGAGAGTCAGGGACGTTGCCCGAGTGACCCTGCACGTCCCCCGCGGCGCTGGGCTGAAGCCACTTTCAAGGTCAGAACTGTCGTCCACGCGGAGCCGCGACGGACCCGTTGCCGACCTACATATTGGTCTTGGCATCGACGGTCTCGCCGAGGACGGACGTCAGTGCCGCGTGAAGTTCGGCGTCGTGCTCGTGATTCTGCGCGTAGATGCGGAAGATCGCGAAGCTCGTCGGCAGGGCGCGAAACAGATCATCGTCGTGCAGTTCCTGCGGAACTCCGTGGGCCGGATCGAGCAGGTAATTCTGACCGCCCGCCGGCAGACGTCCGCTGGGACGATGGTAGTGACGGGCGACATCGATCTTTAGCGGTATGTCACGGCACGAGGCCGGCAGCCGGTTGCGGACGCGCGTCAGGACCAGACTCGGTTCCGAGAAGATTGACATCCGCTCGCCAGCGGGTGAGTGAAAGTTGATCGTTCGCTCGACCGCCATTTTCCACCCGGTCTGGCGGCTGAGAACCGCCTGCCACCGTTCGCCGAGTTCCCGCAGCGAGTCGTCTTCTGAATGAGTCCACCGCTGGACATCCACGAGCAGCGACGACTCGTGGAAGTGCAGGTACTGGTCGAGGTGATCCAGCGGGGACCCCTGAAACAGCCGCGGCATGGTCTCGGGGAACAGCTCCTCCAAAGAGAGATCGAGCGCCCTGACCGTTCGATGAAAGTAGACCGTGCGGAACAGGTTCGCCCGTGTCTCGATGAAGTGCAGCAGGGTCGGGAGCCCCCGGACATGAATCGTCAGCCCCCGCGGAGTGAACAGCGTGTAGTGCAGGAGCCGGTCGACGTCGAAGGAGCGGGTGTTGTAGCCGCTCATGTAGGCATCGCGGAGGACGAAGTCCATGTTGTCGACGGT
>CAZUXX010000537.1:0-3195 GCA_964624215.1 uncultured Planctomycetaceae bacterium | reverse complement strand
TGAGCCGTCGGGTTAATTCATACACCAATCAGTGAGAACCACGCAACCACGGCACACGAACGTCAGATTGCAGAGTGGACTGGCAGACGCCTCGAGGCTGGGACGTGTCCATGGTACGTCCCAGTCCAGGCATGTCCTCCCAGTTAGGCGGAGTGCGACACCGGCGGGACCCGTTGAATGTATGTCCCAGCTGACTGCCACGCTTCTTAAGCGGTGCTCTCAGCCAGTCTGCATCGCCCGCCTTTTCATAAAGCAGCCGCTCCGGACGCCTCGGCAGCACTCTCACCTCGACGAAAGTTTCAATCGTATGGACGTCGGCATCCTGAGCCGATGTCGCCAGCGCCGAAAGTGACGGGCCTTCGCCGTCCGCCTTTCCTGGTCTTTCCGAACTCAAGCCCCGTGTTCGGCGGGCTCGCCGACAGCCTCGACTTTTTGCGGGGGACCACCAGGAACAGGATCCGCTTCGCCTTTGCGAACTTGATGAGGCGGTAGATGAACGATCAGGCGGTGAACGTCTTGCCGCTGCCAGTCGCCATCTGGATGAAGGCTCTGGGACGGCGAGTTGCAATCGATTTCTCCGGCCCGGCGGATCGCCTGAACCGCCCAGAGCCCGGTTTCATTCCTCCGGCATGTTCCGAAGTCCGCACCCCAGCGGCTCCCGGCCGAAGGCCTTGCGACGGATTCAGGTGTCATGATGGAAAGACCGTACTGTCTGGGGCAAACTCTCACAATCGGGTCAGGGTTGCACCGAACAGTCGATCCGAGTTGTGCAATTTCCGAGCGAGACGGGAGATTGCCGAGTCCGATCGAAGCGATTCCGGGTATTCAGGAGATAGCATCATGTCCAACGCCGTAGCCTCAGATCTAACGGTTCTTTCGTTTCGCCAGCCGTTCGCAAGCCTGGTCCTTTCCGGATGGAAGGTGGTTGAGAATCGCACGTGGAGTACGGACTATCGAGGGCGGTTGTACATTCACGCGAGTGGGCCACCGATGAAGTACAAGTTCACTGACGTCTACGGCTATCAGCCACCCGAAGACTTCGACCCGACAAAACCGGACGTCAACGGCCATGATTTGCCTGGATTTGACCCCAGCTCACGAACGCTCGTAACTGGAGTCATTCTCGGAAGCGTTGAATTGCTCGATGTGATCCCGCTGCGCTGGAAATCCAAACGCGATGGCAAGTTTCGCCCTGATCCGATTCGGACCAAGAAACATTACCAGTCGCTCTTGAAGCGTCGGAAACTGCCTGAGCCCCGGTACGGATTCCACGGATACGAGATCTATGACGTTCAGTACCATTGGCTTCTGGCCGATCCTCAGGTTCTGGATGAACCGATCCCGGCGAAGGGAAAGCTCCGGCTGTGGACGCATCCACGCACTTCCCGAAGTTGAACTGTACATCGGAGCCGAATCAGCGAATCGCGATGCTGGGCGTGTGCCGGAGCTGGTTGGGAGCCCAGCACTACACGGCCCGCCACTTCACCTGAGAGGGAGGCGGCGGCATTGGGCGCGCGTTGCGTCGCTCGACGCTGCGTTTTGATTCGGCTTCAGCAGGAGAGAACAGGAAGGCGTGCGGAGCACGCGTCATCCCATGGTTGAAGTAACGGCAGCACCTCAAGCCCCCCGGAGGCCGGGCAGTTCCCGGTCGTCAACGGGATTGATACTGCACAGCCCGCGACATGCAGAGACGCAAGTGCTGCGATCAGAAGACGTTGAAGCAAGTGCGCCCGGCTGGACTCGAACCAGCGACCTCATGCATGTCAAGCATGCACTCTAACCAACTGAGCTACGGGCGCGATTGATGATTCCGTCTGAGCGAAACCATCGTTGCGAGAACGAAGAGTATGGCGACGGCTCCGGAACGTCAAGCAAACGAGGGGGCGCGGGTTCCCCCGGTGTTCGACCGCCAAGGGACGGTTGCGGAAGGTGCCGATTGGGTGGATTGGGGCTTCCGGGCGTAGAGCGAAAGTTGCGTTGGCGGGACCGGGAAGAACCAGGACCAGGCATCTTCGATGAACCGCCACGGGCCTCACCTGTTGTTGGCGAACCCGGTTGACTTGGCTCCGGCGAGCATGCCCGGCAGGAGACGCTCGTCGACGGTTACTGAAGCAACTGCACTCCGTAGAACGACCGTGCGGTTTCGGATTCGATGTGGTACCGCTCGTCGGCAGAGAGTTCGGAGAGGCAGTCCTGCAGGGCGTCGAAGACGCGCTGGTAGCTCCCCGCGAGCAGGCAGACGGGCCAGTCGCTGCCGTACATCAACCTGTCGGGACCGAAGGCTTCGAGAGCCACGTGGACGTACGGCTTCAGGTCGGCGGGTTGCCAGTGTTCCCAGTCAGCTTCGGTCACCATCCCCGAGAGCTTGCAATAGACGTTCGGAAATCGGGCGGCCGCACGCAGATCCTGTTCCCAGCCCTCGGTGACGCGGGCTTTGATCTTCGGCTTGGCGAGGTGATCGATGACCATCGGGAGTTCGGGGAGTTCGCGAGCGAGCGTGACCGCGTGGCGAAGGTGCTTGACGTAGAACAGCAGGTCGAAGGGGATCCTGTGCTTTTCGAGGACCTTGAGGCCACGAAGGATGTCCGGGCGGACGATGAACTCGTCGTCCGGTTCGTCCTGGGTGATATGCCGGACTCCGACGAACTTCGGGTGCTGTCGGAACTCGGCGAGCTGGTCTTCACATTGTTCGCTTGCCAGGTCGATCCAGCCGACGACGCCGAAGATCCAGGGATGCGTCTTGGCCAGCCCGAGTGCCCAGTGGTTCTCTTCGAGATTGTGCTGCGTCTGGACGAAGATGCTGCCGGCAACCCGCGTCTGATCAAGCAGCGGTTTCAGATCTTCGGGGAGGAAGCTGCGGTGAATCGGTTTGTGTCGGGGAACTTCGAGCCAGCGGGTGTCGAATTGTCCCAGCTTCCAGAAGTGCTGATGGGCATCGATGATTTGCATGGGGAGCTGCCTGATCCGGTGAACGGTGCTCGCGCTACATCGCACCGGCGGCCGGCTGCACGAGAGCGCTTCCTCAGGCGGCCGTGGCGGAACGCGCGGCGATTCGCCCGTTGAGGGTCGCAAACGCGACGCCTGCAAGCAACAGCGTCAGGCATCCACCGGCGAACCAGTCCCCCATGCGAAGGTACAGACTTCCCCGTGGGTCGAGCGGAACATCGGCCACGAGGGCTGCGTTCATCGACTTGT
>CAZUXX010000536.1:0-3195 GCA_964624215.1 uncultured Planctomycetaceae bacterium | reverse complement strand
CGCTTGACGTAGTCGTCGAACTGTGTGCGTGCCAGGGCATCCACCACGGGGGAGACATCCCGCAGCCTCCGGTACACCTGCTCTTTGGGAAAGTAGACATCGACCGAGAATTCGATCTCGCGATGGGGAGGCGGGGCGTCAATCAGGACGTCGGTCGGATCGACTGTCCGCTTGAGCCGGCGTCCGATCCGTTCGGCGAGTGCGTTTCCGACCTCGACAAGTTCGGCATACGGCCGGCGTGCCAGCCGCCGGTACATCTCCGGGGACTGCAGTTCGCTGAATTCGACCGCCCGCTTGTGCAGTCCACGGGTGCGCCCGACGGTCCCTTCGAGGAGCCTGCCGGCCGGTTCTCCGGCTCCCAGTGTCCGCAACCGGGAGATCATCTGCGAGTCGGTCATGCCGAACAGGGAGCCCAGATCGCAGCGATCGTGCAATTCGTAGAATGCCCGTGCGAACATGGAGGTTGCCGACCGCACCGCGTGATGCCAGTACACCTCGCTGAACATCACATAGCGGGCGAACACCATCAGTTCGGCGGCCGTCTTGCCTTTGGACGTGATCGCCAGCCCGTCCCCGGCCTCGTTGACGACGAGTGACTGCATCAGTCGCTGCTTGTCAAAGTTCCTGCCGTAGGGGACGCCGCAGTGAAGGCTGTCCCGCTCGAGGTAATCCATCTTGTCGACATCGATCGGTCCCGAGATGATCGACCTGAGCAGCCGCATCCGTGGTGAGTCGCTTCGCGGCGTGAGGACATCGAGGACCTCTTCCGACTCGAGTCCCCACTCGTTCCGCAGGACGTGCGTCAGCCCGCTCTCCTCCGACAGGAACCGTGCCGCGTGGGCTTCGTGCGGCGGCATGTTGGGCAACCCCATATCCTCAATGGGGTGGCAGAACGGCCAGTGACCGAGATCGTGCAACAGGGCCGAGGCGATCAGCAGATTGGCGGCGTG
The DNA here is from genome assembly GCA_964624215.1 of uncultured Planctomycetaceae bacterium. Lineage (GTDB taxonomy): Bacteria > Planctomycetota > Planctomycetia > Planctomycetales > Planctomycetaceae > CAZUXX01. The sequence continues at coordinate 2,245 of CAZUXX010000536.1, read as the reverse complement.
CAGGTCACAGACGTCGACAAAGCGGGGGTCTTTGGCGAGTTGTCGCAGGTATCGCAGCGTGTTGTGGTAGACCCCCAGGGCGTGCTCCAGCCGGGTGTGCCGCGCGCCGGGATAGACCCGTGACACCAGGCCGAGCTGGCCAATCTCTCCCAGTCGCTGGAACTCCGGCGTGTCGACAAGTGCCCGCACCCGTGGAGTGAACGGGACGTTCTGCTCCATGGGGACGCGAATCAGGGACTGCCCCGATTCAAGTTGAGCGATCTCCGGAATGTCCAGAAGCGACGGCATCGAATGTGTGCGACGATGAGAGGGAGCGATGACAGACTTCGTGATGCGCTGCGGGGCGGGACCGGATTTCACAGCGTTCGCTCCCCGGGCAGGTCTATCATAGCGTGAGCAGGGTTGTGTTCACGGCGACCCGCGGGTGGACATGAGTCGATCGCGCGATTCCGCAGGTGCCCAGGCCGACAGGGCTGTGCTGGTGGCGGTGTCGGAAAGACCGGCACGCTGCATGATGTGTGCGAACGGCAGAACCGGACCTTTCCGGGGCCCCGGTTCGCTGGAGAATGGTCTTTGCGGATGCAATCACCAAGTCACCCTGTTGATTCACTGCCCGTCGCGCAGCACAATGCGTGACCCAGATGGAGTCCTTCATGCGCAGGCTGTTGACCTGGCGACACGCCAGAAAGTTACCGCAGTATGTTACCCGAGCCGACCGGGACGGGCTGCGGCGCGCCGGGCGATTCAATGCGTCGCTCCTCGATCATCTCCGCGGGCACGTTCGTGCGGGGATCACCACCGGGGAGCTCGATCGCATCGCGGAGGAGTACATCCGCGATCACGGGCACATTCCTGCCTGCCTGGGGTACAAGGGATTTCCGAAGTCGATCTGCACGAGTGTGAACCAGGTCGTCTGTCACGGGATTCCCGGCAACTACGAGCTCCGGGAGGGGGACATCGTCAACGTCGATTGCACCTCGATCGTTGACGGCTGGTACGGGGACTCTTCCGAAACGTTCCTGGTCGGGGATGTCTCGGAAGAAGCGGTGAAGGTCACCCAGGCCGCATTCGATGCGATGTGGCTGGCGATTCGTGCCATCGGGCCTTATTCCCCGGTGATCGAGATCGGACGGACGATTGCGCGTTTTGCGGCCGAACGCGGGCTGGGCGTGGTCGAGAATTTCCAGGGGCACGGGATCGGGCGGCGGTTTCATCAGGAGCCGGGGATCCCGCATCACCCGGTCTCGTCGTCGAAGCGGGATCTGCTGGCTCCCGGCGTCTGCTTTACGATCGAGCCGATGCTCAACCTGGGGGACAAGGCGACGCATCCTCCGATGTCGGATGGCTGGACCATTCTGACGCGTGATGGAAGCCTTTCAGCCCAGTTCGAGCATCAGATCCTGATGACCGAGACCGGCCCTGAAGTGTTGACGTTGACCACGCGCGGACCGCAGGAGGGGGACCGCTTTTACGCCTCTGCAGCGGATCGGGAGTCGACGGAGGCTCTCTCCGCAACGGCCCGCTGAGGGCCGGGTCAGTTGCTATGCCTGTCTCGCCTGCTTCCACTGCCGACGAGGCCGCCGTTCCCGTGCATCCGCGCGGTCGCGTGATCGCGGTCATGCCCGCGTACAACGCAGCGGCGACGCTGGAGCGGACGGTGGCGGACATTCCCGAGGGGGCTGTCGACGAAATCATCCTCGTCGATGACTGCAGCCGGGATAACACCGTCGAGATTGCACGCAATCTCGGGTTAACCGTTATTCCGCACGAGACGAATCGCGGCTACGGAGGGAATCAGAAGACGTGCTATCAGACGGCACTGGAGCACGGGGCGGATTATGTGGTGATGATTCACCCCGACTATCAGTACGACAGTCGCGTGATTCCGGCGGCGATCGAGATCCTGCGGCTGGGGATCTGTGATGTGAGTCTGGGCAGCCGCATCCGCACACGACGCGAAGCGCTGGACGGGGGCATGCCCGGCTGGAAGTACATTGCCAACCGCTGCCTGACCACGATTGAGAATGTGGCGCTGGGGCAGAATCTCGGCGACTTTCACAGCGGGTTTCGGGCCTACACGCGCGAAGTTCTCGAGACGATCCCGTGGATGCGGAACTCCGAAGACTTCGTGTTTGATTCGCAGTTTCTGGCCCAGGCGGTCGCCTTCGGTTTCAAACTGGGAGATCTGCCGGTCCCCGTCCGCTACTTCGACGAAGCGTCGAGTATCAACTTTTCGCGCAGCGTG
>CAZUXX010000535.1:2940-3215 GCA_964624215.1 uncultured Planctomycetaceae bacterium | reverse complement strand
TCCGACGAGGCAGTGCCCGATCCTGTGCAAGCGGTGCAGCGGGTTGTGCTGACCGGGATGGGACTCGTCGCCGGCGTCTGTGTCCTTGTCTGGAGCGGATGCCTGCTGACGGAGTTTCTTCAGAACCGGATGCGACCGGGGTCACGATCGGGCGTCGGATCGTATCGATCCGGAATTCGCGTTCTCGCAGGCATCGCAGCGATGATCGTGGCAGCCGTGGCGTTGTGGACCTCGCGACAGGACCAGCTCGTTGCGCTTCTGCACGGAGATCCGCA
>CAZUXX010000535.1:878-2930 GCA_964624215.1 uncultured Planctomycetaceae bacterium | reverse complement strand
CGCAGACGTTCCTCGCGGCGGGAACGACCGTGCTGCGCGACGGACTGACTGCCTGCTCGCTGGCACTGGTGCTGGCCGCGTGCGTCGACCGGGGATGGGCCTCGTGGCACTACCAGCGTTCGCTGCGGATGTCGCATCAGGAACTGCGAGAGGAGCAGCGGAACAACGAGCGTCGCCGGGTCCGCTGAACCGCCGCTAAGTGAGTTCGTCGAATTCGGCGAGTTCCGCGTCCAATAGCTCCAGCTCCCGGGGTGACAGGTTTGTCAGCGGGGGTCGTACGCGGCCGCAGTCGACTCCCCGGAGCGTCATCAGCCGCTTGGCCGAGGCCAGATATCCTCTCGTCTGGAGCACACGAATCAGGCGAATCAGTCGAGCCTGTCGAAGGCGTGCGGCCGTCACATCGCTGGCGTCGCAGGCGTCAATCATCGAGAGCGCGATGGACGCGGCAAAGTTGTACGTGCTTCCGACCGCTCCGCGGGCGCCGAGCGAGTAGGCTGCCAGCAGCATCTCGTCGCATCCGAACAGGATGTCGAACCGGTCTGCCGCAAACTGCAGGCATTCGCAGTACTGTGCCAGATCGGGATTGGTGAACTTGATTCCGGCCAGGTGCGGGATTTCCGGGGCCCGCTTCAGTAATTCGAGCGGAGGGATGGTGACCCCGGTCATGGCGGGGATGTCGTAGTAGTAAAAGGGTCGCTGTCCGGCCGCAGCAATGGGGGCGAGATACTCGACGAGTGCCTCGACCTGTGTCGGACGGAAATACGACGGAGCGAGGGACGCAATCGCGTCGGCACCGCAGCGGGCCGCATGCTCTGCCAGGAGGATCGCATCGCGCTGGCAGTTGTGACCGACATGGACGAACAGTTGCAACGAGCGCCTTTGCGCAGCCGGCGCCCACGCTTCAGCCAGTCGGCAACGCTCGTCGACCGAGAGAGATGCGTACTCCCCGGTGGAACCGCCGATGAAGACGCCGCGAACTCCCTGCCGACGGAGGAAGTCTGCCTGCTGTGTGACCACCTCTTCGGCCAGGTCGCCATATTCATCGAACGGAGTGTGCGGCGCAGCGATCAGTCGAACCGGCATGGCGTGGGCAGTGAGTTCTCGGGGGGCCAAAGGATGTCTGTCTCAACGGGAAGCGACCGGTTCCTGCTTCGGATTCGCCGGCCAGTGGCGTCCCTGGCCTCTTTCCACCATGAGGCCACGGTCCGGCGGGCCGAACCCCGTCCGTCCTCACCATTGATGTGCCAGTCGTACAGGGACTCGAGCGGGAAGGAGACCGGACGTCCCGGGTCCCGTTCAGGGATGATGCGGGACCCTTCCAGCATCCGGCCTGCGAACGTCCACGTCCCGTATTCGAACTCGCCACGCTCGACGCTCACCCGCAGCAGTTCCCCCGCCAGTGCTCCGCCGATCCGGATGACGGTTTCGCACTGAGGCTCGGTGGCAGCAAGGCGGCGGCACCGACTCCGAGCAGGATGCATCCGAGGGAGAGGCCGCGGCTGCGGTTTGTGTCGTCGATGACTTCAAGATCGGAGACGTCGTCGCGATCGTCAGGGGCATTCCCCATAGTGCACCGCTGGCAGCGCCGGATGGACAGGGCCCCCGATCAACACCGTGAGGACGTTACGACTTGGTCCAGTAGTCGATGACAAACGCCTGATCGAGAATCGGCCGGAGCTTCTGGACGAACTCCTGATGCGCGGGATGGGGCAGGTACTTGTCGCGGCCCTTCTCGTCGTGGAAGGTCACCAGAAAGCAATGCGTGAACCCCTGATCGAGCCCTTCCGGACTGTTGTTGGTGCCCCACTCGAAGTCGGCGATGGCCGGGATTTTCGATGGCAGGGCAGCGAAGGCCTGTTCGATTTCGCGAATCTGCTCCGGGGCGGCATATTTGGTCACCGCGATCAGCGTCACCTCGGCCGGCTCGCGCCTTGCCTTCGCGCACGCCGCGGCAATGCGGTCCTTTACCTCCTGAAGTCGCTCGGCCAGCGGTGATTTCTTCGCCACGCGCACATCCTCCATGTTCAGGCTCATACTTCTGACCGCCGGATT
>CAZUXX010000535.1:324-868 GCA_964624215.1 uncultured Planctomycetaceae bacterium | reverse complement strand
CTGCGCGGCCTGTTGAGCAAAGTTCGGCTCGACGACGAGGACCGCTCCCGCGAGGCAGAGGATGGCGAACGTCAACCAGGTCTTCATCGGCTCTCCTTTCGGTGAGTTTCCGGACTGAATCACACACCCGATCGGCACACCGGCCGACGATCCATGAAGGTATCCCCGTGATCGCCCGGCGTCGAACGAAAGCCGGGGTCGCGTCCGGGATTGGCACGGGACCCGCGGCTCTGTCACAATCGCGTGACATCCTGACAGACTCCTTCGACCGATCGTGTGACGCATGGCCAGGAAGAGCGACACGACCAAGGTGCTGCTGATTCTCGGAGCTGTCGCCGGTGCTCTGGTGCTGGCGTGCTGCGGCTGTGGCGGAATTCTGTTCTTCTACCTTGGCAACGAGTTTGAGCGGCAGGTGCAGGTCGCGGTGACAGACAATCCCGTCATCGTCGAGCACATCGGGGAAATCACCAGTTTCGATTGCCGGTGGGGAGCCTCGATGGAAGATCCGCGAGAGAACGTGTTCGTGTTCGACATCAGCGGGACG
>CAZUXX010000535.1:0-314 GCA_964624215.1 uncultured Planctomycetaceae bacterium | reverse complement strand
AAAGGGGACGCTCGTCGCCGAGTGCATCACGGTTGATGAATCGAGCGAGGAGGTCCATTCCGGGACCCTGACGACGGACTCGGGCGAGGAGTATGACCTGTTCCCGGCCGAGGAAGGACTGTGAACATCCGTACATAATCCGGCCTGCCGGCCGTGACCGGAGATTGAACGTCCGGGGGCACACAGACCGAGAGTGATCGCGAACACTTCAACGGAAATGGATGTGATCATGAGAAACGAGTGACCGAAATTTTGGCGATGGAAAGTCGCTTGATGGAAGTCGGGACAGGCTCTAGGATACCGCCACCTCAAGG
>CAZUXX010000534.1:0-3221 GCA_964624215.1 uncultured Planctomycetaceae bacterium | reverse complement strand
CTGATTCCCTCGCAGCAGGCCGGCTGCTCTTTGGCTTCCGGGTGGCAACAGCATTGCGGGGCATTGGACCACCTCATAAAAACGTTCAAACCGATCATGAGCATGCTAAGGACTGGCGTTGGGAACTCCAGTGATAAAACGCCGTTTCTGAACGATTTGAACGATTTGTGCTGAATCGATGGTTTTCAGCGTGTTTGGGGCGGTTCAGTCCCTGTGGTGGGAACGGAACGAGGGCCACGATTCCCAAATTCGCTAAGATTCGGTGGACTCACGCGGACGATCCTACGGTAGTTTCATGCAGGAACTCTTTACTCCCGGGCAGGTTGCTGCTGCTCTGGGTGTCAGCGAATCTTCTTTGAAGCGGTGGTGTGACCGCGGGCGACTGCATTTCGTGCGGACTTGCGGGGGGCACCGGCGTCTCCCGTTGTGGTCGGTGGTCCGCTTTGTCCGGGAGAGCGGGCATCGGCTGGAGGATCCTAAAGCGATCCAGTTACCGATCGACCCGGTTCTGTCACACGCGGCGTCGCCCGCGGAGTGTGGCGGCCGCTTCAGCGAGGCGCTGCTGGACGGGGATGAGCGGACGGCCCGGTCGCTGCTGGTGGGAAGCATGCTGGGGGGAAGCCGCATCGCTGAGCTGGGGGACGGGATTGTGGCTCCGGCGATGCAGCAGATCGGGGCATTGTGGGAGAGTGGTCGCGTCCATATTTACGAGGAGCGACGGGCTTGCGAGCTGTGTTACTCGCTGCTGGTCCAGATGCGGATGCTGTTCCCTCCTGCACCGCCGGAGGCTCCTCTGGCGCTGGGGGGAACGCCTGCGGGGGACCCGTATTCGCTGGCGAATGCGCTGGTCGATCTGGTCTTTCGTGAGCAGAACTGGCGGACCAGTTCGCTGGGGACGAGTGTGTCTCTGGACGAGTTTTTGAGTGCGACCGAAACGCTTCAGCCGCGGCTGGTGTGGCTGAGTGTCTCTCATGTGCAGTCGGAGGAGAGGTTTCTGAGGGGCTGCCGGCGACTGCTTGAGCGACTCGAGACGGGCGAGGATGCGCGGCTTGTGTTTGGAGGCCGGGGGATTTCGGAGGGGGTGCGGGCAGAGCTACCGGCGGTGTGGTTTGGGCGTTCGCTGGCTGAACTCGAGCAGGAGCTGCGGACACTTTCGGCGTGAGGGGGCTGCGGCGGGATTCCGGGCGAGATCAGTGTGGCGAGGTTTCGAAGAGTGAGAGAGTTTCTTTCTCGGCTCCCCGGGGAACGAGCACGATGGCGTTGTCTGAGGCGCGGAGGTCGTCGTCGCCGCCGACGACATTGACGGTCTCGGCGCGGACGATGGCTGCGATCAGACATTGCTGGATGTTGAGATCGCGCAGTTTGCCGCGTGTGATGGGTGCGTTGGGCTGGACTTCGATCTCCCAGACCTGGGCGGCTCCCTGGCACAATTCACTGCGTGCGAGGATGGCTCCGCCGCTGACCATGCCGAGGACTTCGCGGGCCATGATTTCGCGGGGGCTGACGGCGACGTCGATGCCGAGCTTTTCGAGGACGTTGGCATAGTCGGGCCTGCGGACGACGCTGATGATGCGTCGAGTTCCGAGTTCGCGGGCCTCGACGCCGCAGATGATGTTGTCTTCATCGCGGCCGGTCGCTGCGACAAAGACGTCGGCCGAGCCGACGCGGGCTTCTTCCATTTCGGACCGGTTCGTGGTATCGGCGTTGAGGATGGTGGCCCTGGGCAATCTCTGGGCGAGGTAGTTACAGCGCTGGCGGTCGGCTTCGAGGATGACGAGGCGGTAACGGTCCTGCTGCATCGACCGGGCGAGGTGAAAGCCGATTTCGCCTCCGCCGGCGACGATGATGTTGAGTCTCTCGGGTGTGGAGCGTTCGAATTTCTTGCGGCACTCGACGATGGCGTCGCGGCCGCCGATCAGCGTGACATGGTCACCGGGGCGGAGGACGTGGTCGCCGTGGGGGATCGTGGTGGCTCCCTCGCTTTGGACGAGTCCGATTTTCACGCGGGGGGGGAGTTCGAGTTCGTGGAGTGGTTTGCCTGCGAGCCGGGACCTCGGGTCGACTTCGACCTCCTGAACCTGGACTCCTCCGCGAGCGAAGTTCTCGACGGCGAACAGGCCGGGAGAGCGGATGGCTTTCGCGATCTCGAGTGCGGTCAGCTGCTCGAGGCTGAGCAGCCGGTCGATTCCGAACAGCCGCTGGTAGTCGATGGTGCTGAAGTCGCGGTAGGCCGGGTTGAAGATGCGGGCGACGCTACGGCGGGCTCCCATCGCCTTGGCGATGGCGGCTCCGATGAGGTTGACCTCGTCTCTCTGGGTGACGGCGAGGCAGAGGTTGGCGTTGCTGATTCCTGCCTGGAAGAGGGGGATGGCTTCGCAGGCGGACCCGCACACGGTGCTGACATCGAGCTCTTCTTCGACGCGGTCGAGCGCTGCCCGGGACTCATCGACGACGCTGACATTGACGCGATTGGCACACAGCAGTTGCGCAATCGACGTACCGACGGTGCCTGCGCCCAGGACGACTACATGCGAAGCCATGACGCTCCCGACATTCTGACCGAGCGCTCCCGAGAGCGCCCCCGTTTTTGCTGTTCTCAGGTTGCGGCCGTGCGAGTCCAGTCGACGAGTGCGTGCAGCAGGTCGCGAGCACGTCCGCTGTCGATGACATTGGCCGCGAGTTTGATTCCGTCTGCGAGATCCTGTGCCCGGCCGGCGCACCACAAAGCGGCGGCGGCGTTGACGACCACGATATCGCGATGCGGACCCGCGTCACCCTGCAGGATCCGGCGGATGACGTCGGCACTCTGTTCGGGAGAGTCGACGCGGAGCTGATCGACAGAACAGGTTGACAGGCCGAGTTCGCCGGGGGTCAGGCTGAGTTTGCGAATGCCATCGCCGGTGACGTCGAACAGGATGGAGCGGCCCCACAATGCCAGCTCGTCGAGTTCGTTGTTCCCGCAGACCACGAGTGTGCGGCGGGTTCCCAAGCGGGCGATGGCGCCGGCCATCCGCTCGGCAATGTCGTTGCGGCTGGCGCCGATCAACTGGAACTCGGCTCCGGCCGGGTTGGTGAGGGGGCCGAGGAGATTGAACAGGGTGCGAAAGCCGAGCTGTCCGCGGACCGGTGCGACGTGTTTCATGGCCGAGTGCAGCAGTCGCGCGTAGCAGAAGCCGATGCCGACCTGGTCGATGGATTCGGCGACCTGCTGGGGGCTGAGG
>CAZUXX010000533.1:0-3222 GCA_964624215.1 uncultured Planctomycetaceae bacterium | reverse complement strand
CTCACGATTCATCCCGCCGTCAAAACGGCGATGCGGATGGATCTGCGGGACTGCACGCTCCGGGAATCGGGATCGTTGATCGAGGCCACCATCGATGATGCATCGCCCGCCGGGGCAGTGCAGTTGAATGCAGAGCGGTGCGTCTTCGCACCGGGTCAAGAGGGCGCACTCGTCAGGCTTCGGGGAGAAGGACATCTCGCGCGGAATGTCGCCCTCGTACAGGTGACCGGCATCGACTCATTGCTGACGCCGGATACGCCTCTGCTGATGTTCGAGGATTCTGCCGGAGCCCGCTTCACACCCCCGCCCGAGACGCTGTCCGTCGAAGGATTGCGGCTTGTGGAAGTCACCTTCGCCGGCCCGCAGGTGACCGACCCGGCAGCCTCACAGATCACTGCCCCGCGGCTTCCCGGCAAGGGACCGGAATCGGTCATGACGTCCCCACAGGACGTCACACGCTGACAAACTCCGCACGCAGGAGCGAACGGGGGACTCGGCAAGCCAAGCCGGCCTGAACCGAAGTCACTCCGGGTTCAACCAGTGGCGTCGGCTGCGAGTGAGAAGAGAGTCTGCCGCATCCGGACCCCAGGATCCCGCCGCGTACAACTGCGGCCGAAAGCCCGGTTGCGACCAGTTCCGCAGCACCGGGTCGACGAATGTCCACGCCGCTGCCAGTTCATCACTGCGTGTGAAGAGTGTCGAGTCGCCGCGCATCACATCAAGCAGCAGCCTCTCATACGCCTCGGGCAGCGGGACATCGACAAATGCCTCGTCGTATTCGAATGACATAGTCACCGGGCGAACCTGGTACTGCATCCCCGGCTGCTTGGCCGACAGACGCAGGGAAATCGCTTCTTCCGGCTGGATGCGGAAGACGAGCCGGTTCGGTTGAGCCTCCACCAGATGGCACAGCGTTCCTTCGCATTCCACCGTCTGGAAGAGGTTCATCGGCGGACTCTTGAACACGATGACGATTTCCGTCACCCGCTGCGCCAGTCGCTTTCCCGTGCGGAGATAAAACGGTACGCCGGCCCATCGCCAGTTGTCGATGCGGGCTTCCATGGCCACGAAGGTTTCGGTCGTTGAGTCGGGAGCGACGCGGTCTTCGTCCAGATAGGCACGCACCTTCTGGCCCTCGATGGCCGCCGCAGCGTACTGCCCAGCGACCGCCCACTCCGACACATCCCCGTCACGACCCGGCTTGAGGGCATGCAGGACTTTCAGCTTCTCGTCGCGGATAAACTCTGCTTCGAAGGCAGTCGGAGGCTCCATCGCGATCAGCGAGAGCAGCTGGAGCACATGATTCTGCAGAACATCACGGAGTGCCCCGGAGCGGTCGTAATAGCCGCCGCGACTCCCCTCGATCCCCTGGGTTTCCGCCACCGTGATTTGCACGTTGTCGACGTGCGTGCGAATGAACAGGGGCTCGAAGATCGAATTCCCGAATCGAAACAGCAACAGGTTCTGGACCGTTTCTTTCCCGAGGTAGTGGTCGATCCGGTAGACCTGCTGTTCACGGAGGATCCGATCGATCCCCTGTGTCAATGCCTCGGCCGACGCGAGATCTGTCCCGAACGGTTTCTCGACGACAATTCGCAACAGGTCCGAATCGGCCCGATCCGGGACCAGTCCGGCTTCGGCAATCGCTTCGATCGCCGGCAGGAACAGTTCCGGCATGATGGCCATGTAAACGATGCGAACTCCCGGCAGATCCCGCTCCTGTTCCAGCTGCCGGGCTCGCTCACCGAGCTTGCGGACGTCAGCGGGGTCCGAGACATCGGTGCGGGCGTAGATCAGCATGGAAGCGAACTGCTGCCACGAGTCATCGTCCAGTGGCTTGTCGGCGGCGAACTCCTCCAGCGCCTCGCGCATCTCCTGGCGATACTGTTCGTCACTCTTTTCGCGGCGGGCGGCGCCAATGATGAGCGAGTTCCCGGCCAGAAACCCGTCCAGCCACAGCTGGTACAAAGCGGGAATCAGCTTCCGCGACGTCAGGTCGCCCGATGCCCCGTAGATCAGAAGAGTGACGGCGTGCTGGGTGTTGGCGTTCGAACTCTGCATCGTCAAATAAACCTCGGGACCGCAAGCTGTGTGCGCGGACAATACCGGATTGTGCCCGCGGCGTGCAGGGGCACCCGGCTCTCGTCCGCGTCACCCGGCCGTTTTCGGGAACCTGCCCGCAGTCCGCGGCGTCACAAACGGTTCAGGACCGGACTTTTGAGTTATTCCCGGAACGCGGTGACAGGTATACTGATTCGGGAACGCGAACCTCCGTTCACATTCCTGGTCGAATTTGTGTGGATTGAGAACGAATGGCGTGACCACCCTCCCGCGGCTTCGCCTTTGGCAAGTGTTCCCTTTCGTCACAGGTCCTGAAGGACACTCCGATGTCTGACCGCGAACGCTGGGTCCGCCGACATCTGTTTTTGTTGCATCTTGGCCAGTTCCTGCACCGCGCCGGCGAGTGGCTCGCCGGTTTTCTGATCGTCTTCGGCGTCGCCGTCCTGCTGACGAAACGGATGGTCCCGGGCATCTGGCCCCACGTTCTGTGGGTGCTGGTCGGAGTCGTGCCGGTGCTGGCCGTGGCCTACTGGCTGTCACTGAAGAACCGCTTCACCCGCGATGAATCGGTCGCCCTTCTCGACCGCTCCCTGGGCACCGGCGGACTTCTGATGACCCTGATCGAAGTCCCGCACGAGGAGTGGACGGCGCGTTTGCCGGACCTCGAAGAGCGCTGGAGAAACAGCCTCCCGCGGTTGCGTCCCCGTCGCTTTGCCTCCTGCACAGTCCTGCCTCTGCTGTTCGCGGTCGCGATGTGCCTCGTTCCGTTGCGCCAGATCGAGGCCGACGATCCTCTGGCCCCCAAGACAGCCGGCCAGCAGGCGACGCAGAGGCTGGAGAATCTGCTGACCGCCCTGAAGGAAGCCGAGATCCTCGACAAGGAGCAGCAACAGGAACTGGAAGACGAGATCGCCAAACTCGTTGAAGAAACGCAGAAAAACCCGCTCACGCACGAGAAGTGGGAAACGGTGGATGCGCTCGAACAGCGGATGCTCACCGAACTGACGCGTGCCGATCTGGAGGGAGCCAAACTCTCCGAAGCGGTCGCTCTGCTGACGCAGGCGCTCAGCGATTCGGGGCTGCCCCTCAGCGAATCGAAGGTGCAGGAGCTCGAGGAAGAGATCCTGGAGACCCTGCAAAAGAAGCTGGAACAGGCAGAAT
>CAZUXX010000532.1:0-3231 GCA_964624215.1 uncultured Planctomycetaceae bacterium | reverse complement strand
TCCCGGACGGGCCGGACAGCTCGAAGCCGGTGGGAAGGCGGGCGATCAGCTCTGTGACCCGGCCATCGGCGGTCAGGTCCTGACGGAGATGGAGCTGGAGTGAGTCTCCGCTACGGGAGAGCGTCATTGAGGAGACGACGCGGGAGACAACGCCGGGGCGTTCCGGTGCGGATCGCCAGGTGATATCGAGCCTGCTCCCGCGGACCTCGACATCGACGCGGGCAGCCGTTCCCACCTGCTGGACCTGGCGGATGGCGTTCTCGGTGCCTCCGGTGACGGCGATGGCGAGGCCGCCGATTTCGAGGTTCGCCTGTGCGGGGAACTGCCTCAACCCGGGCAATGTGAGTACGAGTGAGGCACCGGAGGCGGTGGTGCGGATTGGTACACGCAATGTCAGTTCGAGCTGATGAATGCCCCGGCCGCTGAACAGAAACCGCTGTCCATCGTCGCGTTCGTCCCCCAGGGGAACCGGAATCGGTTCGCGGGGGCCGGTGTGCTTCATGTCGAGCAGCGTGGCCTGGGGGAACTTGAGCGGGACTTCGTACCAGCCGTTTTCGTGCGTCAGGTGCACTTCGAACCTTGCAGTCAGCTCGGCCTCGGTTGCGCCTTCGGGGATCGCTCCGGTGAGTTTCAGGGGCCCGAAGAAAAAGGGAGGGATCTGCAGCGTTTCGTTTGCTGTGGCGTCGGCTCCCGGAGCCGGTCCGGCAGCCCGTTCGGGAGGAGCTTCGGAGGCTGGCCCCGGCTGCCCGAAGAGTGGCGTGGCCGCCCAGAAGAGGGCGATCGCCAGCAGGAGGGTTGGTCTCACAGAGAGAGCCCGACTGTGCAGGATGGCGTCGACTCGCACTTCACTCGGTCGCATTCGGATGACCAACTTCGGATTCGACGACGCGACCGCGCAAACACAGACGGAATGCGGAATTTCCGCGAACTTTTCCATGGAAATGATATCGACTTCCGCCACCCCCGCAAAGAACTTTCGGAAGGCGGGCTTCTCCCGCGGCAATGGCGGACAGTTTATGCCGTGCAGAGTTGCAGGCAGATCTTCCGTATTTCGGCAGCTACCCCGCGGTTTCTTCAGGCGAGGGAGGGAGGGGCCGTCGTGGCTGCCGTTTGAAAGGCCCAGCAAGTCCTGCCGATGGCGAGACTTTGCGGGGGCTGCTGAGCGGGGGGGCCGTTCCAGTCGGAGGATTCTTCCGGACGTCGCCAGTTTCCATTTTGTACCAACAGGATCGTCCCGGAGAATCGTAGAAACACCTGAACTCGCGCCGATCGTGCGCGGGGAGAGTTCTCCGGGCCGAATTCGCTCTGTTCATTCAAAGGATCTGAAACCATGACCGGCCAGATTGCTCACCGTCGCCGCAGGGGGATGACGTTCGTCGAGTTGCAGGTCGTGATTGCGGTGGTGGTTCTGCTGGCGGCCTTGCTGATTCCGTCGATCAGCAAAGTTCGAGGCCAGGCGCGGGCCAGTGCCTGCAAGGACAACCTCCGGAGTATCGGGATTGCCATGCACAATTACGCAGATGTGCACGGGATGTTCCCGCCCGGGTGGGTGCATCAGCGGGAGAATCGCTCGAACTTCGGCTGGGGGACGTTCCTGCTGCCGTATGTCGAGCAGGCCCCGCTGTACAACGAGTTCGAGTTCACGTCGCTGGCTGAGGAACTGCAGGACGAGCGAATGATCCAGGTTCTGCAGACGCGGCTGCCCGTCTTCGTTTGTCCGGACGAGAGTGGCCCCGCGCTCAACGATGCGCGGGCCCTGCCGGATCTTGAGGGAGAGTCGCATCCGGTCAGCCTGGCAAGCTATGTCGCGATCAACGGACCACGGGAGTGGACAGGCCGTCGGAAGGCTGCCCATGGGGTGGCCTCGCATGAACCAGCTGGTGAGAAGCTTCTGGGGATTTTCGGGGAGAACAGTGCGACGCGGTTCAGGGACATTACAGACGGGACGTCGAACACGATTCTCGTGGGAGAACGTGCCTGGGTGATACCGAATTCGGAGAAGCGGTGTGCCGCGGCGATTCCGTTCGGGGTCGGAGGCGACGGAACAGGTGTGACGGAGTCGCACACGCTGGCGATTGGCCGGACGGGGATCAACGGGACCGGATCGGACGCTGCGGCGGCGAGTGATGAGGCCACTGTGGAAGGCAAGCTGGCCGCGTGTTCTGAAGGTCTGAGCAGCCCGCATCCCGGCGGTGCACACGTGACATTCGCTGACGGGTACATCCGGGTCCTCAGCGAGTCGATTGATCAGAAGATTTACGACGCGTTGCTGGGCAAGTCCGACGGCATTCCCGCCGAGGTTCCGGAGTGATCCGGACGGGGGCCTGCCGTCTACCGATCTGCAGTCGAGCTCGCGTCCACGCGCTCGCGGGTCCGTTGGATTGTGTGCATTGCATCGGAGGCTTTTGAATTCTCCATACCGGTTGGCCTATTCTGTTCCCCGTGGAGGGGATACCCCACGGGACCGACTTGGGTGGAGAAAAGATGAAGCGGATACTGGCGTTTGTGGTGTGGGGGATTCTGTTGGCTGCGCCACTTGCGGGGGACGAGCCTGCGCTCCCCGTGAGTCCTGTGACTCCGCAGCAGGCGCTGGAACTCTTCCAGCTGCACCCGGACTGCCGCATCTCTCTGGTCGCGGCGGAGCCGGATGTCATTGATCCGGTGCATATTGCGTTCGACGACATCGGACGGATGTGGGTCGTGGAGTGTTCGGACTACCCCAACGGTCCCGCCGAGGGAGAGCCAGGCGGTTCGCGGATCCGTGTTCTGACGGATGAGGATGGTGACGGGCGTTACGAGAACGCTGTCGTGTTTGTGGATCAGTTGCTGTTTGCGACGGGCCTCTTGGTCTGGAAGGACGGGGTGATCGTCACGACCAGCGGGAGCGTGCTGTACTTTCGGGATACGGACGGTGACGGGAAGGCGGACGAGCGTGAGGAATGGTTCGTCGGCTTCAAGGAAGACAATCCGCAGTTGCGGGCAAACCATCCGACGCTGGGGCCTGACGGCTGGATCTATATCGCCAGCGGGTTGCGGGGTGGCGATGTCCGACCGGGGAGCGACTGGGCCGGGGCGTTCGGTGTCGGTCGAGACGAGAACGGGAAGGCCTTGATCCCGGAAGAGCCGGTTTCTCTGAGCGGGCGTGACTTTCGTTTCGACCCGGATACCGGTGCGTTTGAGGCGGTGACGGGCGTGGGGCAGTTCGGCCTGTCGTTTGATGACTGGGGGAAC
>CAZUXX010000531.1:0-3238 GCA_964624215.1 uncultured Planctomycetaceae bacterium | reverse complement strand
AACCGGGGATGTTCCGCTTCAGCGGGGAGACCTGTGCGTGGCCGACGTCGATCTACCCGGGGTGAAGGAGGCGTCATCAACGCGGCAGAACCGGAAATTCCGTCATGATCGGTTTCCTCCGAAGTCGATGTAACTGAAGCAGTCGCAGTCTGCCTGCGCCCGCCGGGGCAGGCCTCACGGGGGAAATGTCATGAAGCGTCTGGCGACCTCGCTTTGCGTTGCGCTGGGGATTGGCGTGTCGGGCTCCGCGATGGCGGGGTGGTTCGACCACGAGTGCGACGGGCCGGCCCCCGGGACACCGGAGTACTACGAGTATCACGCCTCCCAGCCGGTGGGACAGCGCCAGCGCTACTGGAAGGGGAAGCTGTGGCCGGTGCAGACGCGTCCGGTGGGAGAACATTCTCTGTTTGTGCACCAGTTCCACCACAACTATCACTGGCCGCATCCCTACGTGGAGGCGGATCGCCAGTCGGTGATGCAGTACGTCGATATCCAGGTGGCGAACGGCTGGCGGGAATCGGCGACGCTGTACGAATATCACTTCGATCCGGTCACTCACGAACTGAACTCGGCAGGACGGCAACACCTGCACTGGATTCTGTCGAACGTGCCACAGCAGTTCCGCACACCGTATGTCCAGTCGAACGTCGTCGACCCAGACGTCAATGAGCTCCGCCTGGCAAGCGTTCAGGCGGAAGCGGGCCGGGTCGTCGGGGAGGCGTACGTCCCGCCGATTGCCTTGCGGGTGACGTCTCCGGTCAGCAGTTCGGCCGAGGAGATGAATGCCATCTTCGAATTCCGGCGTGCGACTCCGATTCCGCCTCCGGTCGTGCAATACGGGAATCCCGCCGGCGGTAGTGGTGGAGCATTTCAGTGATCGATTTCCTCCCCGCTGGTCAATCGCGGATCGACTGGTCGTGAGGCCGGTGTGCCCCGGACAACCGGGCATGACGCTCATGATGGGATGATGAAGGGAAATCGGTTGGAACGAGACACATGGCCGACGTGACCGCCAGAAGCAGCCCGGCATCGAAGGCCGGAGGACGTCGCGGCCCTCACTTCACTCCACAACCGGGACAGCCTCCCGGCGGCGATGTCAATGCCGACGGAGCCAGCTCTCTCGCAGCACCGCGGAGCCTGGCGGTAACGGGACTCCCGCCGGCTCGTCTGGCGGAACTTCTGTCACGAGTGCTGTACCTGTACGGCAGTGCGTCGCCGGGAGAGCTGTCCGAGATTCTGCGGGTGAGGCGGGAAGTCACCGCAGAGCTTGTGCGGTATGCGCAGTCGCTGCGGTGGATCGAGCCGGCACGACCACTCTCTGAAGCGAGCGAATGGCGGCTGCAACTCACGCCGATCGGGCGCATGCGAACCCGTGAGGTTCTCAAGACCTGTCGCTACATCGGGCCGGCGCCGGTCTCGATGCGAGACTACTTCTCCCGCTGTCGCGAACAGGCCTTCAAGGGTGCAGGCTGTAGCCGCGAGAGTCTGATGAGTGCCCTCGCCGATCTTCAGAACGCCGGTCAACTGGTGGACCTGGTCGGACCGGCCCTGTACCGGGGCGGGGCAATTCTCATTCAGAGTCCGACCGGTCAGGGGAAGTCGGCCCTGGCTCGCCGCCTTGCCCGGTGGATCAATCAGTCTGGAGGAGAAGTTTACGTGCCCTACGCGGTGCAGCTGGACCGGGACATCCTGACGGTCTTCGATCCGATGTTGCATCAGACTGTCGTGGCACCGGATCCTGGGTGTGAAGGAAATGACGATCGGAGGGGGGTCCGTGTCCGCCGGCCAGTGGTGAGTCTGTCGGGGAAATCTTCGCTGCTGGAGTCCGGAGATTCAGGGAAGGGGACATTCCGTGGAGACACGGTCCCGTTGCCGATCAAGGCGAATGGCGGAGTCCTGATCGTCGACGACTTTGATCGACAGTGTCATAACGGTGCTGCCGCGCAGTGGCTGGTCCCGTTGCACGATCGACTCTATCCGTTTGCGGTGGGGCCACGATTGCGGGTCAGCCTCCCGTTTGAGGCTCTGCCACTGCTGTGCTTCGGAGGGAAGGAAGGTGACCTCGACCCTTCCCTGTTGCGGCGAATTCCCAACCGAATCCGGCTCCCCGTTCCCACCGCGGAGGATCTGACGGCACTGCTTGAGCGGATGGCAGCAGAGACGGGGGTGATCATCGACCGACGCGCGGCCCATGAGATTTTCGCCAGTCAGCCCAATCCCCCCAGGCCATCCCGCTGGAGCGATCCGCAAGATTTACTGGAGATGTCCCTGGCGATTGTCCGATTCGGAGAAAGAGAAGCGAGCCTGGGCGCAGAGATTCTCAAGGAAGCTGCGCAGCGGTGCTTTGGCCATTGGCCGGGACAACAGGACTGACGGGTACGGATTCGTGGTCCGTGGGAACCCATGTGGGGCAGGAGGCTCCGGATGAGCGGACTTCGTCGAATCGCCGCAGGCGCCGTTCTGACGCTCAGCGTCTCGGTGAGCGGTTGCCTGTCGGTGGGCGGGCCGCGGATTGTGGAAAGTGGATCGCAGGCAGGACTGGGAGAACGCCTGTTCGGGAGGGGTTCTCCCAAGATCAGCTACTCGCAAACGGTCGAAGAAGTCCCGATAAAGCTGAAGAATCCCGCGATCCTCAACCTGCGGTATGCGAATCTGATGGCCGAGGCGGGCAACCTGCCCGAAGCTCGCGAGCATTACCAGAACGTTCTCAAAGAGAACCCGCAGCATCTGGAAGCCCTGCTCGGGCTCGCCCGGATCCATCAGCTATCGGGGCGACCGGACGAAGCGGAACAGGAATACAACAAGGCACTGCGTGCCGCCCCCGATTCGCCTGTGGTGCAGTACAGTCTGGGTCGGTTTTATGCGTCCCAGGGTCGCTGGAATGAAGCTGCCGAGCTGTTGAATCAGGCGGTCATGAACGCTCCCGACGATCGGAACTACCGGTACGAGCTTGCCGTTGCCCTGGTTCACACCGGCCGCACCGAGGAGGCGCTGCCTCACTTCATTCGCACGGTCGGAGACGCAGAGGCCCACTACAACATCGGACTTCTGCTGCAGAAGCAGAACCGGCTGCGCGAAGCGGAAGGTCATTTCCGGCTTGCCCTGTCGAAGAAGCCGGACTTCGAGGCAGCCCAGTACTGGCTGGGACGCATCTCCGGCCAACAATCGCCGCACGCGATGACAAGCGCCGCGGGCCCTGTCGATGGCCCCCAGCCGCTCCCCGAGCTCGAGGTGGTCC
>CAZUXX010000530.1:0-3247 GCA_964624215.1 uncultured Planctomycetaceae bacterium | reverse complement strand
GATCAGCAGGAACGAACTGATGCTTGTCAGCTCCCAGAAAACAAACATCAGGTAGATGTTGTCGGCCAGCACGAGGCCGAGCATCGACCCCATGAAGAACAGCAGGTAGCCGAAGAATTCCCCCCGTCGCGGCTCCTTGCGCAGGTATTCGCCGGCGTACAGGAGAATCAGGGAACCGATCCCACAGATCAGGAGGAGGAAAACGAGGGCCAGCCCATCGAGAAGAAATGTGCCCTGGACCCCCAGCGATGGGCCCCAGGCCCAGGTTTCACGAAGGAACTCTCCCGCCGCCGTGGTCTCCCAGTGCTGTGACGACCAGGCAACGATCCCTGCGGGGACGAGTGCAGCGAGCAGTCCGGTCGCATTCCGGGCCCGGCGATGAACGACTGGTGCGATCACAGCCGCAACGAACAGGCAAAGGATGCTCCACAACATGCTGAAATCCGGGTACCGCTCATTCAGGGGGCGACAGAATAGATTCGACGAAGGGAAGTCGCCAGTTCGCAACGTCTCCCGAGAGGACATCTTGCGGAGATTCCGGCCGCCCGGCGCTCCAGACGCCGCCATGCGTCATGCAAAGAGAATCAACGGGTGAAATGCGCTTGAGTGCATTTCTCCCGACTCGGGCGGTTCCGATCGACGCGACGTGCGAAATCAGGGGAAATCGGGTTTCACTCCCGACGGCCACAGCGATCGTGCCGATGCCTCCAGGGACGCACTCGTGTGTTGCCCAAATGCAACCGATCGCGCGAAGCCACATCGCCTCGACCGTGATCGCAGAAACCCCGGCAGATCGCTTGACGCGGCACCTCTCTGTGTGGGTTCGCAAGCAAGAATCGAAAAAGCGTACTCGCTGGCCGGATTTTGCGACCGCTGTCAAGCGACAAACTGTGCGAACGGGAACATTTGGATGTTGAGTCAGACAATCAGCCGCGTACCACGTTTCGAAACGGCGTCGACGACGCCTCCTTTGCAACAGGGGTTCCAGGCGACCTTGCTCGGTTCGGGGGTCAGCCTGCCGAAACGGGTCGTGACCAACGCCGAGTTGATCGCAACATACGGCCTCGAGACCTCTGAGGAATGGATCGAAAGCCGCACCGGAATCCGGGAACGCCGCTATGCGGAAGACAGCGAGGGCGTCGAAGACCTGGCTATCGAGGCGGCCCTGAGAGCACTCGAAGCCGCCCGTGTGGCACCGTCTGAGATCGATTGCATTGTCGTCGCCACCTGTACTTCCGATTGGCGGATCCCGTCGGTGGCGTGTCTGGTGCAGGCGGAACTCGGGGCCAGCCACGCGGTCGGCTGGGATGTCAACGCGGCCTGCAGCGGATTCCCGTTCGCCTTCGACAGTCTGCTGCGTTACCTCCACGGACGCGGGGGGCTCGGCCTGGTGATCGGCGCCGATTGTGGTCATCGACTGACCGATCCCCGCGACCGGCTGACATCGGTCTTCTTTGGAGACGCCGCGGGCGCTCTGCTGATCTCCACGGAAGGGGAAGGGCGTGTTCTGGCGTCCGAACTGCGTACCTCCGGGGCGGTCTCCCCTCTGCACGCACGGGTGGGGAGCGGGATGCACATGGATGGTAAAGCGGTCTGGAACTTTGCCACCGAGAAACTTCCGCAAACGGTCCGCTCATTGTGTGCGGCGGCGAATGTCTCTCCCGAAGACCTTCGCGGGGTCGTAGCGCATCAGTCCAACCGCAATATCATCGCGCAGGCGTCGCGGGAAATCGGTTTGCCGAATGCCTGGTGGCCGGTGAACCTGGATCGGTTCGGGAACACGGTAGCCGCCAGTATCCCTCTCGCTCTGGATGAACTGGTGCGAAGTCAGGCACTCGATGAGGGAGACCTGATCGCGCTGGTCGGCTACGGCGGCGGGCTCGCCTGGGGCGGCCAGTTGTGGAGCTGGTAGGTCAACCGGCTTCGTGTAACCGGCGACCACTCTTTCTGATCATCCCGTGTGCGGTGTGTGACATGGTGACGGCAGTGACCTCAGCAATATCACGTTGGCAGCGTTACGGGGGGCGGGCTTTCCTCCGTCGGCTTGTGAATGCCGTGTCGACACGTGTGGTGTCCGGTGGCGCGCTGGACATCGTCTGGTATCCGCTGGAACAGGCGACGCAGACGGCCCCGGACTGGCCCGGCTGGTCGTTCCGCATGCTGACACCCGAGGACGTCGCGGCAGCCGTCGACGACCCGGAACTGGGGATCGGCCCCGAGATGGCCGTTCGAATGCGGCAGGAGGGAGACTCCTGCTTCGGGATCTTCGATGGCGACCGGCTCGTCAGCTACGGGTGGTACGCGGGACGACAGATCGCACCGGAGCCAGAAGGAGGAGTTCCCTATCCGTTCCCCGGCATGCGCTTTCCTCCCGATGTCGTCTACATGTACAAGGGGTTCACGCATCCCGCTTACCGGGGCCGTCAACTTCACTCCCTCGGCATGGATCTCGCACTGCAGGAACTGGCGAAGCAGGGTGTTCGGGGGCTGATCTCGACCGTGTACTGGACCAACGATCCCTCCCTGCGGAGCTGTCGCCGCCTGGGCATGACCTTTCTCGGCCGGCTGTATCAGGCCCACGCATTCGGCCGCTGCCTGACGCGGATTCCTCCCGCCTGCTCCGACCTCGGGGTCCAGTTCTTCCACGGAGACGGTTCCGCCGGCACGCTTTGCGGCTTCTCGCTGGTGCCGCTGAGCGCGTTGGCATTGCCGTGCGATTCGAACGCCCTGTCCGATTCGGATGCCGCTCCGGAAGGGGACATTCCATCGGCATTGATGGCTCGATCAGGGCGTGAGGTTCAATTGGTCGCGTCCGCCTTGTCGACCGACGCTGCGTGCGGATCGCATCCCTCGTCTATATAGCCCGCTCGCACGAGTCGGGCCACTCTGTACGTGTCGCCTCGCTGGTGGCTCGACTCTGCTCCACCGCAGGCGGGGGCGCAGCGGTCTGATTCCGTCATGCCCCGGCGACTCTTCCGGACGGGTTGCAAACTGCCGTCGCCCCACCAGGCCCTCAACCGGGCGCGATTGTGTCGGGCGTCGCGCTGCCGGCGCAACCGGCAGCGGTCTCGGCCGTTCTTTGAGAGCGGACGACCTGCTTTTCGGTCCGGTCCACGCCTGGTCAGATAGGCGTCTGATCCGCGTCCGGAATATGCAGTATCCATTAGTCGTTGGGAAGAGCCTGGCTCGCGAGTGCGCAAAATAGATTGAACTCGCTCTTTTTCGTTGCAGGCAGTAGTGTACGAAA
>CAZUXX010000529.1:0-3251 GCA_964624215.1 uncultured Planctomycetaceae bacterium | reverse complement strand
ATGATCGATTTCACCCGCTGGATCGACTGCGACTCACCGACAATCTCGGTCTTCCCGCGAACCGACCGCAGCT
This sequence comes from uncultured Planctomycetaceae bacterium, assembly GCA_964624215.1. Classification (GTDB taxonomy): domain Bacteria; phylum Planctomycetota; class Planctomycetia; order Planctomycetales; family Planctomycetaceae; genus CAZUXX01. The sequence continues at coordinate 3,178 of CAZUXX010000529.1, read as the reverse complement.
CGTTCTCAAGAGCAATCGCCTTGTTCTCGAGCGACTTGCGATCGGCAACACGCTTGAGCACCACCGCAATCTCCGGCAGCCGCACCGGCTTGGGGAGAAAGTCGTGCGCCCCTTTCCGCAGCGCCTTGATCGCATCATCCAGACTGCCGTGTCCCGTGCGCCCGTGCTGATGATGAAGTCGGTCCCCGGAGCCACTTCCAGCAACCGGTCGACAACGTCCCAGCCGGAAAGACCCGGCATCTTCAGATCGATAATCGCCGCATCAAAGACCCGCTCAGAGAGCGCTTCGATGGCCGCTTCCCCATCCTCGCAGATGGTGACCTCATGTCCCATCCGCGGGAGTTCGTTCTGCATCACCATGCGGATCGATGCTTCGTCATCGACGAACAGGATCCGCAGTCCCTGACTCGCTTGGCTCAAGAGTCGTCCTCCTTGACGACATGCGACACACAGTCGCTGTGGTTCCGGATCTGGCACAGGGGGCACCGGACACTCCAGTCCGGTACCAGTGAGAGGTCGGTTGTATGACTGGATTCACAGCGGCCGGGCAAAAGTTCGAGCCAGCCGCGATGAACTGTCGCGGGGGGGTGAAGGGTGTCCCGACGGGAGCGGCGTGATATCAGATTCCTCCAGAGGCGACAATTCGAGTTTTGTGATTTCCCCCCCTCCCCTCACGCTCGACAGGAATTCCCCCGGTTTCCAGACAGCAGCCATGCAACACACGTCTCTTGCCGGAATCCGGGGGCGGTACAGATCGAGTCATGCCGCACACCGGCCCCTCTTCTCTGCCAAGTGGACTGCCAGGCACAGAAAGCCTCCTGACAGGACGGAGACGTCGAGTTCCGGTCACCCGCTCGAGATGCGTTCCCATTCCTGTCGCGCCTGGTGCAGGCCGCGACAGCACAGTTCGAACTCATCGCTGAGCCGGCGCAGCACACGCCGCTGAGGAAGTGCCGGAGACAAACTCGCCAGATAGTAGGCCCGACGTCCGACCTGCGGCAGATCAACCAGTCCTTCCGCTTTGTTCCGACGGCGGAACTTGTCCAGAGCTTCTGGATAGACACCCGCCCAGTACAGTGCCATATCGCCAATCCGCCGGTGCAGCCGCGCAGCGGCCTGCTGTGCCCGCTGCTCGGCCTCTTCCATTACGTCGACCAGATCCTGCAACCCGTCCGTCAGTTCGCGCAGCCGGGGAAGCGAATCCGTGTGCAGAAACTGCGTCAGCAGCTGCGAGAGATAGTCGGTCACCGCCGGATCCGCGATGCCCAGTTCAACCTGGAACGTCTGTTCCGTCACCGCCTGGAACAGGTTCCGCAAGTGACCACTGCCACACACAATTCTCTTCATGGGTCACCTCCGCACGAAAGTTCTCCGGTGATCGGGGCGCGGGTTCAATTCTATGACCGTTCGAGAGCCGCGGGCGAGTCCTCTTCCATCACCCCCGAACGCTTGAAACCGCTTCCTCTCCGAGATATCACCCCGCCCGCAGGTCACAACGGCATCGCCGCGGGCACCCGAACCGGGCCTCCCGCAACGAGCCCGTCCACTCGACCGGTCGCGGCCGGTCGAAGCCTGCCGGCTCTCGCCGCTGCCCGGCGACACCCTCGCCGACGCTACACGTTTGGGAGACGCGCCCTAGAATGCGGGAGAATTCTGCCGCGGCCTGAAAACGCGGCGGTCGTCAACGGTTCCCGGCCCGGTCGACGACCCGCTCCTGCGGCGCTTCTGGCGGACGGATCCCAGGCCTCCGTTCGTGGGCATCCCGGAAGTCAGTCAATCCGCGGTGCCACACGGCCCGCCTTCACTCAACGGATTTCGCAAAGCGTTCTGAATGTCCCAGCAATACATCATGGCCATCGAGGGCCTGACTCGGATCTACGACGAGAAGGCCGTCCTCGAAAACATCTGGCTCGCCTTCTTCCCGGGAGCCAAAATCGGAGTGATCGGCCAGAACGGGTCCGGCAAGTCCACCCTCCTGCGCATCATGGCCGGCGAGGACAAGGACTACATGGGAACCGTCATCCCCGCCAAAGGGATCAGGATCGGCTACTTCGCCCAAGAACCGCGACTCGATCCCGACAAAACCGTCGAGGAGTGCATCCACGAAGCCGTCGCCGACTCCAAGGCCATCCTCGATCGCTACAACGAAATCAATATGAAGTTCGCCGAGGAGATGTCCCCCGAGGAGATGGAAAAACTCCTCGAAGAACAGGGCCAGCTCCAGGACGAAATTGACCACAAAAACCTCTGGGAACTCGACCGCACCCTCGAGATCGCCGCCGACGCCATGCGGCTTCCCCCGCCCGATGCAAAAATCGAGCATCTCTCCGGGGGAGAAAAACGACGCGTCGCACTCTGTCAGCTCCTCCTTCAGAACCCCGACATCCTGCTGCTCGACGAGCCCACGAACCATCTCGATGCCGAGTCGGTCAGCTGGCTCGAACAGTTCCTCCACAAGTTCCCCGGAACGGTCGTCGCCATCACCCACGACCGTTACTTCCTCGATAATGTCGCCGGCTGGATCCTCGAACTCGATCGCGGCCGTGGCTACCCGTTTGAAGGCAACTACACCGCCTGGCTCGAGCAGAAAGCCGCCCGGCTGGCCGTCGAACAAAAGAAGGAAGACAAGCGCCAGCGCATGCTCAAACGCGAGCTCGAGTGGGTTCGCATGTCCCCCCGCGCCCGTCAGGCCAAGAACAAGGCCCGTATCGAGCGCTACAACGAACTTGCCGCTCAGGAGTACGACGCCCGCGAAGAGGCCGCCGACATCCAGATCCCCGTCACCCGGCCCCTCGGCGATCTGGTCGTCCGGGCCCGCAATCTCACCAAGGCCTTCGGAGACAAGTTGCTGTTCGAGAACCTCGAATTCGATTTGCCTCCCGGCGGTATCGTCGGCGTCATCGGCCCCAACGGAGCCGGGAAAACGACCCTGTTCCGCATGATCATGGGACTCGAACCACCCTCCGACGGCTCGCTCACCATCGGCGAGACCGTCGACCTGGCCTATGTCGACCAGACACGCGACGCCCTCGACCCCAAGAAGACTGTCTACGAGGAAATCTCCGGCGGCCTCGACATCATCGAGATCGGCAAGGCCAGGATTCACGCCCGCGCCTACTGCGGACGTTTCAACTTCAAGGGAAGCGACCAGCAGAAGTTCGTCGGTGATCTCTCCGGA
>CAZUXX010000528.1:0-3251 GCA_964624215.1 uncultured Planctomycetaceae bacterium | reverse complement strand
CTGGTCGAGCGGATTCCTTCCAAGCACCTACTCGGGAACACAGTTTCGCAGCGTCGGGGAACCGGTCCTCAATCTCGAAAACCCCGCAGGCATCGACGCCGAAACGCAACTGGCGACCATCGACGCGGTCAACGACCTGAACCGCATTCACCATCAGGACGTGCGGGATTCCGAACTGGCCGCGCGGATCAGTGCCTACGAACTCGCCTTCCGCATGCAGGCCGCAGCTCCGGAACTCTGCGATCTTTCCGGAGAGACGAAGGCCACCCTCGATGAGTACGGTCTCGACCGCAAAGAGCCCGAGATTCGCTCCAATCTGGGCGGCAAGGGCTTGTTCGGTCCCTTCGCCCGCAACTGCCTCATGGCCCGACGGCTGATCGAACGGGGTGTGCGCATCGTCGGAATCTTCCACTCGTCATGGGACCACCACAGCAATCTCGACCCCCAACTCAAGCACAACTGCCTGATGGCCGATCAGCCGCTCGCCGCACTCCTGAAAGACCTGAAGCGTCGCGGTCTGCTCGACGAGACCCTCGTCGTGTGGAACTCGGAATTCGGCCGCACCCCGCTCGGCGAAAACCGGCAGGGAGAGAATTCCAAAGTCACCGGACGCGACCATCACCCCTACGCCTTCAGCATCTGGATGGCCGGCGGCGGTGTGAAAGGCGGCCAGGTCATCGGCGAGACCGACGACATTGCCTGGGGCGTCACCCGCGACCCCGTCCATGTGCACGATCTGCAGGCCACCATCCTGCATCTCTGCGGCCTCGACCACACACGCCTGACCTACCGCTTCCAGGGCCGAAACTTCCGCCTGACCGATGTTCATGGCGAAGTCGTCAACAAGGTCTTCGCCTGAGACGTTCCGATATCCATCCGACATCCGGACGTCTACTCCCCTTGCGTTTCACCACACGGTAACATCCAGCAGCATTTATCCCCGGACGCGTCAACAGGTCGGCCATGCCGCTGACGCTCGACCAGTTCGTTCATCAGGTTGTCCTCAGCAGCTTGCTGTCAGCGGACGACCTTGAGCAGACTCGCGCCTCCTGTCAGCCCAAAAACGCCGAAGCACTCGCACGCGAGCTGGTCCGCCAGCAGCGTCTGACCGCCTTTCAGGCCCAGCAATGCTTCGCCGGCAAGGGCCGCTCTCTGGTCCTTGGCAACTACGTGCTCCTCGACAAGCTGGGGCAGGGGGGAATGGGGATGGTGCTCAAGGCAGAGCACCGGCGGATGAAGCGCACCGTGGCGCTCAAGGTGCTCTCTCCCGCCGTCACCAGATCCAAAGATCTGCTGGCGCGGTTTCAGCGCGAAGTCGAGGCAGCAGCGCGACTGAGCCATCCCAACATCGTCGCAGCCTACGACGCTGACGAGGCCAACGGCACCTTCTTCCTCGTTCTCGAATACGTCGAAGGCAAGAATCTCTCGGCCGTCGTCAAGTCCCGTGGACCTCTCCCCGTCAATCAGGCGGTCGAATGCATCGTGCAGGCCGCCCGCGGACTCGAGTACGCACACAGCCGCGGCGTGATCCATCGCGATATCAAGCCCGCCAACCTCCTGCTGGATCGCTCGGGCGTCGTGAAGATCCTCGATATGGGCCTGGCCAGAATCGAGGGAGAAACCTCCGGACAGGCCGATCTCACGAGCACGGGGACCGTCATGGGGACCGTCGATGACATGGCCCCCGAACAGGCCCTCAGCACCAAATCAGCCGACGCCCGCAGCGACATCTACTCCCTCGGCATCGCCCTCTGGTATCTGCTCGCAGGACGACCGGCCTACGAGGGCGATTCGCTGATGGCACGACTGATCGCGCACCGCGAAGCCCCCATCCCCTCCCTCTCCCAGGCACGACCGGAAGTTCCTCCCGCAATCGCCGCCGTCTTTGAACGGATGGTGGCGAAAAATCCCCACGACCGTCAGCAGTCGATGACCCAGGTGATCGCCCAGCTGCAGCAGGCCACTCAAGGGGGAATCGCCCCGGATCTGGACCAGCTGAAATCGGAGGACAACCGTCTCAGTCAGTTTCTGAATCAGCTTGACAGTGGCGAAACGGCGACCGTGACCGTCGCACCTGACCGCGAAGCGGCAGGCCAGCCGCTTGCCACTGCCGCAGCAGAACTGACCACGACGTCCGCCGAAATCAATCAACCGACCGAACCCAAAACGCAAATCCGCCTGACATCTGCCCGGACTCCTCCAGTCCGGGAAAAGCGGACCTCCGCGAACCGTCCCCCACGCACCAGGCCGTGGTGGCAGGGCAGAAGGGTGCTCGCGGGTGCAGGAGCCGCCGTGGCTTTCGCGATGGCACTGTTCATCTTGCTCCCGGGAACCGACCCGACCCCTCCCACCGTCTCGAATGCCCAGGCCCTTGGCACACTCCCGGGCGCGGCCCCGGGAGTACCAGAGGTCGCCGCTCCCGCAGTTACACCGATCAACGTCAAAACCGACCTGCTGTCTCTCGTTGATCCGGCGCGGGACACCCTCGTCTTCAATGCCGCCCGTGGCACATGGGACAAGGGAAGCGGGTGGACCCGGCGGCCGGAGGGGTGGCAAAGCGGGATCGCCGATCGACAGCTGCTGCGGCTGCCGCATGTCCCGACCGCCCCGTCCTTCACACTCAACGTCGAGTTGGAAATCGTGAACGGCACGGGAGGCTCCTGGGTCGTCTTGCCTCTCGGGACCACGATGTGTTTCTTCTCCCATAACGGGTTCCAGAGAGGTGCGATGGCCAGCGCCGGATTCGGCTACGTCGACGACGAGCCCGAGAACAACAACATCACCACCGTAAGCCATCCGGTGTTGCCCGTGGGTCAGCCCGCTCAACTGCAGCTCGACGTCGACTTCATCGGCACCCACGTCCGCATCGTGGCCACTGTCGACGGGAAGGAGCTGACACGTTTTGAGGGATCGCCATCGCGGCTGACCATCCCCGGCTCGCGTGAATTCGCGGACGGCGCCTCGGTCACGTTCGCCGTCGGCTCGACCAACTCTCAGATTCTCTACAACCGCGTCGAACTGACCGAATTTCACCAGGGACGACCATCGCCGGTGACGGTTGAAACTCCCGCGCCGGTCGGCCCGGCATCACCACGATTCGCACTCGCCTTCGATGGTGTCGACGACCACGTCCTCATGCCGGTCCTGCCCCAGCGAAAGCAGACTCAGCGGTCGATGGAACCGATCATTCAGCTGGAACGGCCCCCGGCGACCAAGCTCATCCCGCTCCGGGCTTACGGCACCACCCTCAA
>CAZUXX010000527.1:0-3253 GCA_964624215.1 uncultured Planctomycetaceae bacterium | reverse complement strand
TCTCACCCACGGCGAGGGTCTTGCGTCGACCGAAGAGGTTGCGAACCTCGGAGGGCGTGGCGTCGGTGGCAACGTCGTAGTCGCCCGGTTCGTTCCCGAGCAGCAGATCACGAACGCAACCGCCTGCCCAGAGTGCCTGGTATCCGGCCTGATCGAGCCGCTGCACAACGGAGAGGGCGAACGATTTCAGGGAATCGTGGTTGGTCGCCACTATGCTGTCCTTGGGGACTCGCGGTAAACGGTTGCCGCCGGAAGAACCTGCCCTGACATCCCCCCGCCACCGGAGGATCACGGCGAATCCGGGGAATTTTCCGGAGGAATCCGTCGTCGCTCCGGATGCATCTTAGAGTTTCGCTGAGGCACTCGATCGTTGCGTTGCCCTCCGGCTGCAGACGATCGGGATTTCAATGGTCCCTTGCAAGAGCACACCGATGATTGGCGACCCGTGGAGCCGGCCCAGCCTGGATGACCTCAAGGCGATTCTCGAGAGTATTGACAAGACTCCCCGACACAATGAGCGAAGCACCGAACGGCTGGAACTGTCCGTCCCCGCTGAAATCGTCACCCAGCGCGGCAACATCGTCCCGGCCATGACACGCGAAATCTCGCGACAGGGCATCGGGCTGTTGCACCGAGGAAGCATCTCACCCGGTGTTGTCATCGTACGCATGGCAAGTGAAACACGTGAGTTCTCGTATCGGGTCCGACTGGAGTGGTGCTATCCGGCCGAGAACGGCATGTTCCTCAGCGGCGGTCAGTTCGTGGAGAATGTCTCCGAATGACGGCCCGGGGCGGCTCCGGGGCAGTTCGCAGTGCCGGGGCGTGAAACTACCTTCCCGTCTCAGGAATGGATACTCTTCTCCCCGGGGGGCCACACAGGGAAGGACCCGCAAGGCGTCCAGGGATCCGGGGGGAGAATAGCCGATGTTATGTCCGTTCTGCCGACAGGCTGAAACGCGAGTGGTCGACTCGCGCGCAGCCCAGGAGTTCGCGATCCGCCGGCGGCGGGAATGCCTCGACTGTGGACGCCGTTTCACCACGTACGAAAAGATTGAGTCCCTCCTCAAGGTGATCAAGAAGGACGGCACCCGCGAGCCGTTCGATCGCGAGAAGATCCGGGCGGGGATCGAGAAGGCCTGTTACAAACGGCCGGTCCCGGACGAGGAAATCGAGCGGATCGTCAGCGAAACCGAGCTGGCGGTGTACGAATCGTTCGAGGTCGAGGTCCCGACCGAGGTGATCGGCGAGCACCTGATCAACGCATTGCGGCAGATCGACCAGGTGGCGTTTGTCCGCTTCGCGTCGGTGTACCGCGAGTTCAAGGACGCCAGCGACTTTGTCGAAGAGTTGCAGCCGATTCTCCGCGGCCGCGCGCGATAACCCGGGTCTCGGTGTCGCCGGGCACGACATGCGATCCCAGCCAATGCATGCGGTCTCTGGCCGGTTTACTCAGACGGCGGCCCGAACGTCTCAGGGAATGGCCGGGCCACTTCGACCGCACTCCCGGAACCTTTGAAAGGCTTCGGTGCCACGAGGTCGGCGTCGTCTTCCGGTGCTTCCTGTTGATTGGTGATCAGGTCCGGTGCAGGGCGGCCGGAGGCAAAGCTTGTGAACGACAGTCGTCGCGGGGGCCGTGGTGTGCTGAGCGACTGAGGTCGTCCTCCCGGCGAAATCGACTGGCTGATAACGGCGACTTCCGGAATCGGCTGCAGATCCAGTGCACCCGGCATCGGCTGACAGGACTCATTCAGCGAGATCGGTGAAAAGTCGAATGCCGGAGTCGGTTCGGACGAACCACTCGTAGACCGGTGTGGGCGCGACTCCGCGATCGGCGTGGATTCCAGAACGGTTGTCGCAACCGCAGACATCTCGACAGCAGCAGGGATCGGCAGCACGAGCTCCTGTTGAACCGGAACGATCACCGGCTGCGCGTCGAACCCGGAGACAAGTGCCTCTTCTGCTGACTCCGTGGCTTCCCGCTCCGCAATGGAATCGGGTGTCAGCCCGGTCGAGTCCTTCCAGCGGCGGAGAAGGTCGTCCTGCACCTGTTCGTACTGCTCGATCCGAAACTTCAGCCCCGCAAGACTCTGTTCCGGCTCTGACTCCGAGAGGGCAAGCAATTCGGCGTGCAGACGCTGCAGATTCTGTTGCAAGTCGCGCAGCCACTGGCCCCACTCGTCAGCCCGCGAAAGAGAGTTGTGTCCTGGATTGCCCGCATCAGCCATTTCCGTTTGGCTGGTGGTCGTTCGGGAACCGGTCCGCTGCCGGAGCGACGCCTCCAGTCGCTGGACATCACCGGTCAGCCCGCGAATCTCCTGCTGCAACTGGGTATACGCAAGCTGCTGCACCTGCAGTTCGCTGCGCATCACGAATTGTCCCACCCAGAAGCCTGCGGCGACGAATGTGGCCGATGCCAGGATCCGCTGAAGCATCAGGGGCAGCCATCCGGACGCCGACGACCGCGAGCGGCACACCTCCGTCGCGGCTCCATCCGACATCTCAACCATTGGCGGGGTCCCTTGAATCCGGCCCGGAAATCCGGCGCGCGCCTTCGGCATGCCGTTATTGACTGTTTATCGGGCAAACAGGCTGTAGGGATTGAGCAGGATCGGACGGTGATAACGCCGACGATCGATCCTCCATCACAGACCAACTCGCGAAGTCTCCTTGACGACACTGTGGGTCGTATTGACGACAGCCCCTCAGGGTCGTGCAGAGTCCGGGTTTGGCCCATTTCGGCCGCAGGACACACGTCGCCTGGAATCGCGCGTCGTTGGCGCGCCCTGTGCAAACCGTGTAGCAAAGAGAACCGTAGCCGGTGGTCGGCGACGGTTTTCGGGGTTCCCTGTCTTCGGGGGGAGCGGGGAGCCCCATCCCACACGCTGCGGATTCTGACAGAGTTCGCAGTGTCCAGCGGCTGCGAACAGCGGCCGTCAAAAACAACGACCGGCCGGTGCCCGTGGCATCGGCCGGTCGTTCAGGTTTGGGGAATCGCTGCTTCGGCCTGGTGGCTTACTTGCCATCGCTCTCGACGGCTGCTTCTGTTTCTTCGTCCTTGGCATCTTCCGTCGGGGCTGGGGCAGGTTCTGAAGATTCGTCCGTCGTTTCGTCGTTGGCCTTGGGCTGAGATCCCGGATCGGCTGCTTCGTTGCCATTCGGTTCGGCAGCGGCTTTCTTCATGGCTTCGAGTTCCTGCTGCAACTCGTCGATTCGGGCCTTGGCCTTGTCGGCTTCATCACGAGCCGCAACGGCC
>CAZUXX010000526.1:0-3257 GCA_964624215.1 uncultured Planctomycetaceae bacterium | reverse complement strand
GGATCGAGCAGGGGATGCCGTACGGATCGCATGAGGATCCGGTTGGGACCGGGATTCGCTGCGTGCCTGATGCCCGGGTTCTCTCGAACGATGAGCGGCAACAAGTGTCGGTGCTTGCCACGTACAGCGACGGTTCGATTGAAGACGTCACCCGGATGGCGCTGTACGAGCCCAACGACACGGAGCTTGCCGAAGTCGACAACACGGGGCTGGTCCACACGCTCGATCTGTCGGGTGAGGTGGCGATCATGGCTCGCTACCAGGGACAGGTGTCGACGTTCCGGGCGACGATTCCCATGGGTGCCACGGTCGCCCATCTCCCGCCGGTGCGGAACTTCATCGACGAAGCAGTCTTCAACAAGCTGAAGCTGCTGGGCATTCCGCCGTCGGAGTTGTCTGACGATGCGACGTTCCTGCGGCGGGTGTTTATCGATATCACCGGCACCCTGCCGACCGAGGCGGACGTCCAGGCGTTTCTGAATGACTCCCGCCCTGACAAGCGGGACCGGCTGATCGACCGTCTGCTGGACAGCCCCGAGTACGCCGACTACTTCGCGAACAAGTGGAGCATGGTTCTGCGGAACAAGAAGCGGCAGGCAGATGACCAGCCGGGGAACTATGCCTTTCACCAGTGGATCCGGGATTCGCTGTACGAGAACCGCCCGTACAACGAGTTTGTGGCGGGGGTCATCGCGGCCTCCGGCGATTCGGCGTACAACCCACCGGTGATCTGGTACCGGGAGGTCTCCGCCATGAACGATCAGGTGGAGGATGTCGCGCAACTGTTCCTGGGTATTCGCATCCAGTGTGCGCGGTGTCACCATCATCCGTTCGAGAAGTGGAGTCAGGACGACTACTTCAGCTTTGCGGCGTTCTTCAGTCGCATCGGCCGGAAGAACCTTCCTGCGGGGAACAATCCCCGGTCGCGGGAGAAGCGGATCTTCCACAACGAAGGGAAGGCGCAGGCGCGGAACCCGCGAACCAACCAGGACCTTGTCCCTGCGGGGCTGGGTGGGCCGGCGCTGGAGATTCCGCCTGAGCGTGACCCGCGTCTGGAACTGGTGGCATGGATGGAAGATCCTGCCAACCCGTTCTTTGCGCGAACGCTCGTGAACCGGTACTGGAAGCACTTCTTCGATCGCGGGATCGTCGAGCCGGAAGATGACCTGCGGGAAACGAACCCTCCATCGAATCCCGAACTGCTCGATGGGCTGGCTGAGCACTTCGTCGCCAGCGGCTTTGACCTGAAGGAACTGGTGCGAACGATCTGCCGTTCTTCGACGTACCAGCTTTCGTCTCTGCCGAATGAGTACAATCTCAAGGACAAGCAGAACTTCTCCCGCTACTACCCGAAACGTCTGACAGCGGAAGTGCTGTACGACGGTTTCCACCAGGTGACGGCCTCGACCCAGAATTTCAGTGGTCTGCCCCCGGGAACGCGTGCTGTGCAGATGCCCGATCCGTCGGTCGGTCCGTACTTTCTGAAGGTGTTTGGTCAGCCGCAGGGGGACACGGCCTGTGAATGTGAACGTTCCCAGGAAGCGAACCTCGCCCAAAGCCTGCATCTGCTGAACAGTCGCGAAATCCAGGACAAGATTTCCCGCGGCCGCGCGACGATACTGGCCCGGGAGACCGAGCGGCCGCATGAGCAGCGGATTGCGGAGCTGTACCGCTGGGTTTATGCACGTGAGCCGGATTCGGAAGAGATCCAGGTCGCGCTGGCCCACATTGACAAGCACAAGGAGAAACCACAGATCGCCTACGAGGACATCCTGTGGGCTCTGGTCAACACGAAGGAGTTTCTGTTCAATCATTAGAAGTCGGGTGGTCACTCGGCAGGGCACGAGGTGGGATTGGCTGGTCCGGTCATTGTCCTCTCGAGTCCCGAGTGGAAGTTCCGCTCGATTCACGAATCGATTCACAACGGATGACGGAGGGCAAAGCCCACCGGAGTCCTCTGCCGCTGAGCGGCACCTGAAGACCGACGGAGTTCGTCACCGACGGGCTGCGTCACCCCGCCCGATGATCCTGCCTCCCTGCGGCGTCCCTCCACCCTACCAGGCCGCACGCACGTCCAATTCGAAGCGCCTCCGAAGGAACCGATCCATGCGTGTCCGCACTTTCTGCATGGTCCCCCTCGTCGCTCTGGCGTTCACGGGCGTGACTCCGGGGCAGCTTCCCCAGTCGCGTTTGAAGTCGATCTTTCCTCCTGCGGCGCAGGCGGGAACAACGACGGAACTGCGGCTGACCTCGGGTGACGATCTGGAGGACATGGCGACCCTCCACTTTTCCCACCCAGGCATCACCGGGTCGCTGCGAACGCAGGAGGTGCACGGTAAACCCCGGCCGGTCGAGAACACGTTCGATGTGACGATTTCGGCTGATGTCCCGCCGGGGATGTACGAGGTTCGTGCCTCCGGTCCGTTTGGCGTGACGAACCCGCGTCGGTTCGCCGTGGGGCATCTGGCGCACATTGCAGAGGTCGAGCCGAACAATACCGCGGAACAGGCGCAGGCGATCCCGCTGGAGTGTTCTGTTGTCGGGCGGCTCGAGGGAGGGACCGACATTGATCTCTATCGCCTGCGGTTGTCTGGCGGAGAGCGGGTGGTCATCGACTGCGTTGCCGAACGACTCGATTCGATGATGGACGCCTCGATCACGATCCGGGATTCATCCGGTCGGCGGATCGCGTGGGCGAACAACACCCGGGGCGACGATCCGACACTCGCGTTTGATCCGCCGGGGGAGGGTGAGTACCTGATCGAGATTCATGACCAGACGTTCCGGAGCGGGAACGAATACGTCTACCGGCTCGATGTGCATACGGGGCCGCATGTGGTGTCTGTGATGCCTCCGGCGGGGCCGGCCGGTCAGCGGGCCAACTTCACGCTGTACGGGTACAACCTGCCCGGAGGGCGGGACGTGGAGGAGCGGGTGAACCGTTCGCGTCTTCAGGCTCTCGATGTGGCGATCGACGTTCCGGCCCAGCCGCGGATGGAGGATGTGGAGACGGTTGTTCGCTCGTACGAGGCGGAGATCGACGCCTTCAGTTATCGCCTGCAGGTGGATGGCAAGGTTTCAAACCCGGTTCGACTGGGCATCAGCTCCGGTCCGGTGACGCTGGAGACGGAACCGAATGACGAACCGGCGCAGGCGGTGAGTGTGTCGGCACCGGGGGAAGCTGCGGGGCAGATTTCGAAGGCGCACGACTTCGACTGGTTCCGCTTTCCGGCCAAGGCGGGTGAGGTGTACTGGAT
>CAZUXX010000525.1:0-3259 GCA_964624215.1 uncultured Planctomycetaceae bacterium | reverse complement strand
AGAACAGACGCCCATGCGGCTGGCCAGCCACTGGGCGGTGGTACCGCGGACGAATGACTGCATCCAGTATTGACGGAAGTGTTCGGCGTAGCGTCCGGGCTTCATTGACGATTCGGCGAGCGAGAAGCTCAGCGCAATGGAGCAGACGATTCGCTTCCCGAGGAGCAATACGGCCCGGTGCAGGTTCGAGATTGATGTTTGTGAGCGGAACCGAGCGGAGTTGGCAGCGTCGAGCACCTTGGCCGCGAGAGCCGGGTCGGCCTGAATGAGGTCGACAATCTCCAGTACGGCTGTGTCGGGATTATTGAAAGCCCGGAGAACCTGGACGGCAACCGTCGGTAGCGAGGGGAGGTTCTCTAGCTGATCGCTTCGCGTGGCCACTCAAGTCACCATGATCACTGGAAGGGTTGGCGCGATCGTCCGGTCCGCGCCGGTGGTGTCGCGATGAAGCCGAGTTCAAGGATCATCGACTGCGGGACATCGCGCCTCCCACACCTCTGTTGTGCCATGCGAAAGTCGCGTGTGCGGGATTTCACTCGTTCGGGCTGTGAGTTCTCGCCGAATTGCGGGTGACTGTTCTTACGGTGTCGGACTTGCCGGTCTGAACGGCTTGTGGGGGTTGCTGGGGGTTTGCTGGTCAGACGGTGGGGGTTGCCCTGTGTTCTGTGTCGGGAAAACAGACTGGAGAAGGTTTTCCGGTTATGTCGAATTAAAGGGCATGATCCTCGACACTCCGGAAACCTCGGTTCTGACCCAAGTGATGGACGCTGCCGCCATTCGGCACAGCGTGCTCAGTCAGAATATCGCGAATGTCAACACGCCGGGCTACAAGCGGCTGGATGTGGCATTCGAGGATGCTCTGGGTGAGCATCTGAAGCGGGGGGATCTGACGGGCCTTGCGCACCTGAAGCCGAGGATCTTTGAGGAGCAGAATCTGCCGGCACGCCATGACGGAAACAATGTCGATGTCGACCAGGAGGTAGGTCAGCTTGGCAAGAACGCCCTTTTGTACGAAACGTACACCCAACTGATGGGGGCGCATCTGGCATCGATGCAACGGGCCATCGAGCTGCGGTAAGACCGAGCCGGATGGCGGGTATTTACAACGTCGACGATGGCGAGTGACCGACTCCCCCGGGCCAACGCGAGAGACACTAACAGGGAGAGCAGACTGGAGGTGGTCTCCGTCGGCGGGCACGCAGGATTTCGCGAGTGGATCCTGTGGCGGTCGTCCCGAGTCTCGTCGCTGGTGCTCTGTGAAAGAGACGTCATGGCACTGGACCGCATTCTCTCTGCGACTGATATCGCCGCGTCGGGGCTGAAAGCCGAGCGCGTGCGAATGGACGTGGCGGCGAACAACATTGCCAACGCGCATGCCACGCGGACTCCCGGGGGTGATGGCCCGTACCGGAGGCAGCAGGTGGTTTTTGCCTCGGTGCTGGGGAACCCGCTGATTCAGAACCCGGATGAGCGGGTCGCCACTCTCGGCGGGGTGCGGGTGGTGGGTGTCCAGAGCGATCAGACGACGGAGCTGCCGCGGGTGTATAACCCGGCCCATCCGGACGCGGACGACGACGGGTTTGTCCGGATGCCGAACGTGCAGATTCCGCATGAGATGGTGGATCTGCTGACGGCGAGCCGGTCGTACGAGGCGAATTTGAAGTCGCTGCAGACATTTCAACGGATGGCCGAGCAGGCGTTGTCGCTGCTGAGAGGGTTGAGTTGACGCCGATTGTACCGATCACCGAGGCGTTTCCCGGCGTTGCTCCTGTCACGGGAGGGCAGCCGGGTTCGGGGACAGCGGCCGTGCCGTTCTCTCAGGTCGTGGGGGGGCTGCTCGCGGATGCGAGTCACCAGCACCGCGAAGTGAGTTCGGAGCTGGCACGGGTGGTCAGCGGCGAGAGCAACGATGTGCACGATCTGGTTCTCAGCGTGGCTCGAGCAGATCTGGCCTTCAAGATGGTGGTTGAGGTTCGTGATCAGCTGATCTCGGCCTATCAGGAAATCATGCGGATGCAGGTGTGACGGCGTGCCGCATTCGCAGTCAGTGGATGACTCATGAACAGCCTGTCGAACCTCTGGAAGTACTGGGCTTCCCTGTGGGAGGAATGGACGCTCTTGCAGCGGGCGAGCGTCCTGGCTGGTGCGCTGTTGTGTGTGACCCTGGTTGGGGGAGTGGGGATCTGGGCGACCCGTCCGGAGTATGTGACGCTGATTGACCGCTTGAATCCGGCGGATGCGGCGGAAGCGGTGAGTGCGCTGGAGTCGGCGGGCATCACGTACCGGCTGAACTTCTCCGGCTCAGCCGTCCTGGTGTCGCGATCGCAGCTGGCGGCGGCCCGGATGGCGATTCGTGATGTGGCTCCGGCGGCCGCGGGAGGCGAGGATCCCGGTTTCGGGGGAGGATTGTGGTCTGATCCTGCGGTGACGCAGGTCCGACTGCTTCGTGAACAGGAGCACCGGCTGGCCCGGAGCATCAGCCAGATCCGCGCGGTGCGCAACGCGACGGTTCATATTTCGAAGCCGGAATCGAGTCCGTTCGTGCGCGACAAGGCGCCGCCGAAGGCGAGCGTGATTGTGGACTTGCAGCCTGGAGTCCCGTTCTCGGCGACGGAGGCGCAGGGCATTGTGATGCTGGTGGCCCACAGCGTGGAAGGACTTGATCCGAGTCAGGTCTCGGTGATGGACACGCAGGGGCGGCAGTTCTCAGGCGGAGGTACGCGCGAGGCAGATATCGCGGGCAGGCTGGCTTTCCAGCGGGATCTGGAGACGGAACTCGCTGCGAAGGCCGAGGCCATGCTGGCTCAGTTGCGGGGGCCCGGCCATGCGACGGTCCGCGTCACGGCAGACATCGACTTTACCGAAGTCGTGCGACGGGAGACGACGTTTGATCCCGATGCCAAGGTGAAACTCTCCGAGGAGATCGAGACGGAGACGACGACTCAGCCTGCGAGTGACGGGGCGAAGGCGGCGGGAGTGGCGTCGAATCTGGGTTCGGTGTCGGGGAACAGCGGCCGCTCGACCGTGGTCTCCAAACGGGAGCGGAACAATACCCAGTACGAGAATGCGCGGATCGAAGACACGGTGACCGAAGTGCCCGGTTCGGTGAAGCGATTGACGGTGGCGGCGGTTGTCCACATGCCGAAGACCGAGGGGGACGAGGCGGCCGCTCCTGTGGACAAGTCGCTTATCGAGTCGATTGTCAAACAGACGGTTGGATTTGATGAGACCCGGCAGGACGGGATTGAGGTGCTGATTG
>CAZUXX010000524.1:0-3269 GCA_964624215.1 uncultured Planctomycetaceae bacterium | reverse complement strand
AAGGCGATCCGGAAAGAGGTCACGCCGAAGCCGAAGAAGAAGGCCTCGAAGAAGAAGACCGCCCGGAAGTCCTCCAGCAAGGGGACCGCGTGATGCGCACCTGCGCCCATCCGAAATGCACCGCCCGGCAGAAGCAGCGCTTCTGCGGGCGCCACTACGCCGCCCTGAGCGACGAGCTCCGGCGGGAGCTCAGGTTCGCGCGGAGCAGCATCGAGCGCGATGCCGTGGTCGAGGCCGCGATCGGATGGTTCGAGTCCGAGCGCATGATCGGCGAGCACGAGATCAGCCGGTGCCGCGGCCAGGACTGCGGCGCGGACATCGTCTGGCTGCGCCGCACCGACAATCCGGACAAGCGGATCCCGGTGAACGCCGACGAGGTCAGCGCCGAGGACGGCTACTTCGACCCGCAGAAGCACAAGCCGCACCGGGCATCGTGCCCGAACGCGGCGGACTTTCAGCGGCCGAAAGCGCGGGCATGAGCGCGAACGTCGAGTGGATCCGGCTGGAGAAGTACTGCGAGGTCACCGGGGAGACCCCCGAGGCCGTGCGCAAGCGCCGCCAGAAGGGGATCTGGCTTGACGGGCGGCACACGCGGGTCCGTAATCGCCGGCTCTGGGTCAACACAAAGGCGGCACAGGAATGGGTCGAGAGAGGCTCGTGAAGATCGCCGACGGACTCAACGCCCGCTATTACCCGTCCGGCCGGCGCGCCCTCCAGGTGCAGTTCTTCTACCGCGGCGCCCGCTGCCGCGAGACCCTGAAGGGCCTGGACCCGGAGAACAAAGCGCACGTGCGCATGGCGAAGCACCGGATCGGCGCCATCCTCGAGGCGATCCGGATGGACACGTTCGACTACCGGGAATGGTTCCCGGACTCGGACCGGGCGCGGCTCTTCGGGCTGCCGCGGTCGCGGACCGTCAAGGAGATCGGGGATTCCTGGCTGGCCGACATGAAGGCCTCGAAGCCGCACAGCACCTATCGCAGCTACGAGGGGCCGATGCGGCACTTCGTCTACGGGCTCGACTCGGGCGGCAAGCCCTCGAAGAACCGGCCCGGCCTCGCCCGCATGCGCGCCAGCGACGTCACTCCTGAGCACATCCGCGACCTCTTCCGGTCGGCGGACATCACCCTGAAGACCGCCCGCAACTACGTCATCCCGCTCAACGGGCTATTCGAGCGGGCGCTGGGAGATGGCGACATCAAGTCGAATCCCATGGACCGGGTCAACCTCAAGGAGCTGATCCCGGAGGGCAAGCACGAATCCGAGTACGAGCCCGACCCGCTGTCGGAGCGCGAGATCGAACTGTTCCTGGCCGCCTGCGAGCGGCACCGGCCGAAGTGGCTGCCGTACTTCACGGTCGCATTCTTCACCGGGATCCGGACCTCGGAGCAGTACGGGCTCGAGTGGGCCGACTGGCGCGACGACAAGCTCGACATCCAGCGCGCCGTCGTGGCCCGGCAGGAGAAGCGCCCGAAGACGAAGAGCAGCGTGCGCACGATCTGGGTCGCGCCGCGCGCCGTCCACGCCCTGAAGGCGCAGCAGCGGCAGAATGCCTTCGGGTCCCGCATCTTCTGCAATCCGAACCGGGGCGGCCCGCTCACCGACTACGAGGTTTCACAGCGCGCGTTCGATTACGTGTGCCGGAAGGCGGGGATCCGCCGGCGGAACCAGTACCAGACCCGGCACACCTACGCCTCGAACCTGTTCCTGCAGGGCGAGAACCCGCTCTTCATCGCCCGGCAGCTCGGGCACAAGGACCTGCAATCCCTGCTGCGCACCTACGCGAAGTGGATTCGCGGCGACGACGAGACTGCCACGTACACGCCACGTAGCGATTTCGGTAAAAAAAATGTCGAACGGAAATAAGCGCTTGCGTCGGATCACGGGAAGGTTCAAGTCCTTTCCTCGGCACCACGCCAGTCAACGATTTCAGCCGCTTAACCCGCAACTTACGGCGTCCCGAGACGCCCTGAGACGCCCTTCACTGCCACGTGAACGCCACGTGGCGAGGGCCGTTTCGTGACCGCCCCGCCCGACTTCGTCGCCGCCCTCGCCTGGGCGCTGCCTCGTGCCGTCCTCGCCGCTGCCCTGTTCGCCCTCCTGATGCTCCTGTACGTCGGCGTCCACCTGGTGGGCGTCAGGTTCGGCTGGTGGAGTGATGGCGAGCCGACCGACCAGGGAGGCCCGCGATGAGGTGGCCACGGGGGAAGTACAACGGCGAGCGAATCATCGGCTTCAACGTCAGCCTGTCGCTCAAGCTGCCCGAGGACTGGGACATTGCACGGTGGCTGCTGATCCCGCGCGTGTCGTGGAACTTCGGGAATCCGTACTTCATCTGGCTGATCTTCACGCTGCGGGCGGAGGCCCGCTACACGCACGGGGAGGCGCTCATTCGATGACAACCCGATTCATCGAAAAGGGCTGGGAGAGCTACCGACGCACGGTCGTCCCGAAGGACGCCTCCGAGGTTCAGCTCAAGGAGACGCGGCAGGCCTTCTTCGCCGGCGCCGCCATCCTGTTCCAGACGATCATGATGTCGATGGACTCCGGCGAGGAGCCGACCGACGCCGACATGCGGCGCATGCAGGCCCTGCAGGACGAGCTCGACGAATTCGGCGCGCAGATCGACGCCCGATACCTCAAGACAACGGAGCACTGAAATGAGCGAGGAAGCCGTCGATCCGTTCGTGCGCCTCGCGCTCCGGAAGCTGCTCGACCCGACCGGGTTCTTTTCGATCTGCGCGTTCGACGAGATCTGCAAGCTGCTGAACGTCATCCCGCCGCCCGGTCACCGCGACCGGCTGCAGCTGATGCACTGCGTCAAATACCGGGACATGCCCGAGGACCTCCGCCAGGAGCTCGGCCGCCTGGTGTACGAGACGCTCAACAGCCCGGGATTCGACATCGAGATCCGCCGCGTCGCGTCGCTCGGCGCCGGCAAGGTGCGGGCCATCACTGGACGGAATCCTGACCAATGACGACAGTTAACGAAGAGGGCGGCGAGAAGTTCACGTGCTGGTGCGGCGCGACCGGCACCTACGAGGAACTGTTCGAGCCGCTTCCCACCAGGTGCGGTGGCTCCGGTGTCATTGACTGCCACTGCGGCGGCGACCTGTGTGTCTGCCACAACCACGGCGAGCAGGATTGCTTCGGGTGCCCGGACTGCGAGGGCGCCGATGACGATGATTGGTACGACGACTGACACTCCACAAGTAAGGCCCTGACTATGTGGAGCGTATTCAACAGCAGCACCCCGGTCGCCCGAAAGG
>CAZUXX010000523.1:0-3276 GCA_964624215.1 uncultured Planctomycetaceae bacterium | reverse complement strand
CTGTCCCTCGGACGGCACGGCGATCGACGGGAAGCCGAATCTGAGTTACGCGGTGAATGGCGGTCTCGCGTGGACCGTTCCGGTCGACTGTCCGGTCACACTGCATCTGGCACACGATCCTCCGCAACTGGAAGTTCCCTTTGATCTCAATGGCAACGGGATTCTCTGTCCGTCAGATCCCGCTGAAGACGGGCACCCCAGCGACCGCAAACTTCTGTTTCAACTCGGGCTCTTCTTCGGAGAGAACGAGCCGCTGGGCAGTGGAAGCGTGCGTCACCATCGGCATTCAACGCTCACCGACGGCCACTCGAACACGATCATGCTGGCGGAGACCCTGCGAGTCGGGTTTGATCCGGCACTCCCGGGTGCGACCGGCTGGTCTGACTGCCTTCCGGAACGAACTTCCTTTTTTGTCAGCGGCTATGTCTGTGAGAATCTCGCATGTGCGGAAGGTTCGGTAAACTATCAGTATGCGAATGACCGCTCTCACCCGTTCCGTCAGATGGAAAGTCTGAACTCGGGGAGGATCCAGGCAGAAGGGCAGGCACCCTGGCCGACGTCCCACCATGAGGGGGGCGTCTTCTTCCTGTTTGCAGACACCCATACGTATTTCGCGTCCGAACAGATCGATGGCACGGTGTACGTCTCACTGGTGAGTCCGCAGGGGGCGGCAGTCGAGGGCCCCCTCCGGCAGGCCTCGGGCGGCAGCATCCCGTAGACCGCGTCCAACACGAGCACGACAAACGCCTCACCTGGCTGGCGGCGCCATCTGGTAGCCTTACTGGCAAGCAGTTGCCCCCGGCTCTACCGCATCTCTCCCGGACAGGACAGAATGAGATAAAGCAATCGCGTCGCGTCGTCCCCGGAGCATGCCACCGGGGGGGCGTCATCGATGGTTGACGAACCTCGAGTGCCGCCCGCGGAGTCTCGACAGTAACGGACAGGACGATGCCGGATCTGTGGTACTACATCGACGAAGCGGGGCAGGAGACAGGACCACTGACTCCTGACGATCTCGCCAAGATGGCTCGGCACGGGTATCTGACCGGGACGGATCGTCTGCGAAAAGAAGGGACAGACCTGTTCGTCCCGGCAGCACGGGTGAAGGGTCTTGAGGAGATGTTCTCCGGGACGTCCGCCAACTCCCCCCCGATGACGCTGACCCCGACCGATGCGGAGAACGAGTCTGTCTGGTCGTGGAACCGGTCCCGTTTCATTGGACGAATGCTCGCGGGTATCAGTGTGATTGCGCTTGTCGCCACCGTCTCGGGGTGGATGGCACGCGTGGATCCAACCTTTCCGGAAGCCCGGGCGGTAACGGTGGATCAGAGCCGGGTGCACGCGCGGGAGATGCGTTTTCGCGCTCCGATTCCGCGGATTCCCAGCCTCCCCGGCCTTGACGTTGGAGTCGCGGTGCCTGTTCCAGGTCTGGAAGCGGTCGAGCCCGCGTACTCCCCCACGCTCTCCTACGATCTCAAGCTGATTGTATTCGCGTCGATGGGCCCGCCCGGTCGCGGCTATGAGCTGTTCGAAGCGACGCGAGACTCGCTCGACGACGATTTTTCGGAACCGAGGCTGATTGCCTCCTGCTCGACTCCGGACCTGGAAGCCTATCCCACACTGTCGCCGGATGGGCTTGAGATGCTGTTCGTCCGGGGACACGAGCAGCCCTCGTTCTATTTCACATCACGCACCAGTCGCTCTGAAGAATTCCCCGCGGCCGTACCGTGGATGGTCGAGGAGATGAATCCCGAACAATTGCGACTGGGGCGTCCCCAGTTTGTCGGTCCCGAGCGGTTGGCCTATCGGCGAATGGCGGTGAATCCCGAACTGAGCGAGACAGTCATCTGCACGCGAGCATCGCCCGTCTCCCTGTTCGGAGCAGCCGAGCAGGTGCTGTTCTCCGATCCACTGCCCCAGTACTTCCTGGCGGCGAACCGGTTGCGCGCCTACGCCGGCACCGACGCGGGGCTGTTTCTGACAGCACGGACCAATGCCGACTATGTGTTTCCCTGGTCCTTGAAGCTGCTCGATGGCTCCGCAACCGGTGCGTTCGATGGACCGTTCTGGGTCGCCCCGAAAGAGGATCTTGTGGTCTATTGCTCTGCGGGGCCGGGGAACGAACCGGGCGCTTCGCGAAGGCTGTGGATGATGCGGTTTTGAGTTTCTGACCGTGATTCCAAACCGATTGCGAGAGGTACTTGATCGCTGCCGCGACGGTACGCTGGCAGTGACGGCCAGTCAGGCCGCCTGCGGATTTTTGGCGATTCAGGCAGCCCTGCTGGTGTGGAGCGCTGCGCGTCAGTCGCCGACGGTCGACGAGCCAATGCACTTGGCTGCCGGCGTTCGCATTCTGCAGGATGTGCGATTCGACCTCGACCGGGGCAACCCACCTCTGGTGAAGATCCTGGCCGCCTGGCCGGTGGTCCTCTCCGGGTGTGAAGTCGACTGGAGTGCAAGGCCAGACAGCTTCGCCGTTGCCAACGACTTCCTGGAGGCGAATGGATCCCGGTCGTTCACCCTGATGACCTGCGCCCGCTGGGGGCTGGTGCCCGTTTCGCTTCTCGCCGGCTGGATCATCTATCACTGGGCGAAGGACCTGTTCGGCCCCCGTGGCGGGCTGGTGGCACTCATCCTGTGGTGCTTCAACCCGTTCATCCTGGCGAATGCAGAACTGGTGACGGGAGACATGACTGCTGCCTCCATGGCAGTCACTGCTGCGTGGCTGTACCGCCGCTGGCTGAGACAGCCGGGAATCGTCACCTGCCTTGCCGCGGGCGTCGGGCTTGGACTGGCACTGGTCGCGAAGTATGTCTGCCTGGTTCTGGTTCCACTGTTCGGCATGGCCTGGCTGGGACGGGATGCTGCCCGATTGCGGCACTGGAACTCACTGCCAATTGCCCGCATTGTTCAGTTTCTGGTGATTCTGTTTCTGGCGGCCGACGTCATCAACCTGTTCTACCTCGGGCAAGGAACCCTTTCCCCGCTCGGAGAGTACCGGTCTGGCAAGGCCCTGGTGGAGCGGGTTTTCGGTGAGGAGCCGGGGCCGCTCGGGCAGGCCGTTGCCAGCCTTCCGGTTCCGTTGCCGTGGGACTACGTTCGCGGGATCGACGAAATCAGCCAGGTGATGGAGCACGAACATACGATGTACGTTCGCGGCAAGTGGTACTCTACCCTGCCGTGGCACTATTACCTTGTATGGCTGGGCGCGAAGATGCCCGAGGGGATGCTCGTGATTCTGGCCCTGAGCGTGTGGGCTTTCTTCACGACGTCTGG
>CAZUXX010000522.1:0-3289 GCA_964624215.1 uncultured Planctomycetaceae bacterium | reverse complement strand
GCGGAGGGGGCGATCGGATAGGCGGTGAGGGTGGGATCCTGCCGGGGCAGGTGCTCGGCCATCGAGAGTGCAATGCCGCCGGCGGGTGGTCGTTGCAGCTGGGCGAGTCGTGAGTAAACGTCAGCCTGACCGCGGTTGAGAGACAGCGAGCGGCGGTACATCGCTTCGGCACGGGCGGTATCGCCGGTACGGTGATAGAGGTCTCCGAGCAGGGCGGAGGCCCGGGCATGACCGGGATTGATCTGCAACGCCTGGCGGAGCGAGGCTTCGGCGGTGAGGGTGTCTCCCGCCTGCTGGGCGAGCCAGGCCTGTTCGATGCGGGCTTCCGGAGACCAGGGGTGCGTCTCGACCCAGGCCGCGATGAGTTGCCGGGCTTCTGACGTCCGTCCCTGCTGGTGCATCAATGAGGCGAGGGCGTGGTAGGCGGGCTGGTGGCCGGGGTCCAGCGCGAGTGCATGGAGGTACATCCGCTCTGCCGCGACCGGGTCTCCCGATTTTTCCATCGCCGCTGCGACGTTGAATGCGTAGCTGGCATTGCGGGGATTGTCGATCAGGGCCTGTTCGAAGTTCAGTCGGGCGACCGCGTAGTCACCGTTCTTGTACGCCCGCTGGCCGAGTCGATTGCGTGTCCATGCGGATCCGACGCCGCATCCGGAACTGCTGAGCACAACCGCCGTGAGAAGACACGCGCAGACGATGCGGGCGAGAGGAGGAGGTGCATATCGCATGACGTTCGGCTCCCGGGAGCGGGATTCGAGTCCGCCGGATGCTGTTCCGGATCGTTGTCGTTGAGTCTGGATGACGACGGGCCCGCAGGGCGCGAGCATGTGTCGTCAGAGAGACAACGATTTCGTCGGACGTGATCTGGCAGTGAGGGGGGGATGGTCCGGCTGGAAATGCCGGGAATGGGGAGCGGACCGTATCAGTGCCGGTGCGTTGATCACAAGACGGCTTTGCCCGGACTTGAGTCAAACTCGCAAAAACGGCTGTAACCGGCAGTCCTTGCCGCATCCGCGGGGGCGGGGCTTGCGCGTCGGACCGTGGGAGAGGCGGATGGCCCGTGCGCAGTGATGCGCTCTGTACAGGTGTCGAGAAGTTATGACGGCGGGAGGTTCTGAAGGTCAGGGATTCCGGGGAGTTCGGAGTTGCCCGGTGCGGAACAGGGAGGAGGAGAGCCGATAGGCGCAGAGGCAGCTGAAGTTGCGTAGCGCGGGCATTCGCTCGATTGGCGAAGGGGCCGCGAGGTGCGGCGGCTGTCGCCGGTCCAGCGAATCCGATAATCTGGAGAAACTGCGGCATGATGCCGCCAGGAGCTGTACAGGGATGGGCTTTGCTCTGGGGAATGCTTTTTCAGGGACGGCGGTGCAACGCTATCTGGGAGTGGACCCGGGTCTGAATCGCACGGGCTATGCGCTGCTGGAGCGCGGGCCGCGTGGCCCCCGTCTGATTGAAGGGGGGATCATCCGGTCGACACGATCCCTGAGTCTGGCGGAGCGGGTCCACGAGATTGGTGAAGGTCTGCGTGAAGTCATCCGGGAACATCGACCGGAGGTGATGGCCGTTGAGCAGGTGTTCTCACACCGGGCGCATCCGAAGACGGCCGTCCTGATGGCTCACGCGCGGGGGGCGATTCTGTTCGCTGCCTGCGACTGCGGGCTGCCGGTTGTGCACTACACGGCGACGCAGGTCAAACGGCTATTGACCGGGAGTGGCCGCTCGACAAAGGAACAGGTTCAACTGGCGATTTGCCGCGAGTTGTGTCTCG
The DNA here is from genome assembly GCA_964624215.1 of uncultured Planctomycetaceae bacterium. GTDB lineage: Bacteria > Planctomycetota > Planctomycetia > Planctomycetales > Planctomycetaceae > CAZUXX01. The sequence continues at coordinate 1,524 of CAZUXX010000522.1, read as the reverse complement.
ACGCGGTTCTTGAACCGAATGATGTCGCGGACGCGTTTGCGATTGCGCTGTGCCACTTCCACAGTCTGCGAACGGGGGTGGGAGCGACGATCGAGGTGCGGACGGCCCGCGGGGGCGAGTGAGTTGGAGTTCTGCGCCGGGGTGTGGGACTCCGTTACCGGAGCTGGTCCAGCAGGTGACGGCATTCGCTGGCCATCTGTTGCAGTCGCGGGTCGTCGGTGGTGCAGCGCTTGATGACTTCGTCGTAGTACCACACGAGGCGCTCGCGGGGGGCATTGAAGCGGGACCAGAACTCCGGGTCGGTGCTGTGGTCGTGGGTCATCGTCCAGAGGTTGTGCAGCTTGTCGGCGAGCAGGACAGCCCGGGCGGGAGTGGAAATCTCTCGCATTTTTTCCAGATGGTCCTGCTTCCGGACCTCCCATGACCGTTTCTTTCCCTGAGAGTCGAACTTCTCCTCGGACGATTCGCGGACTGTGTTGACGACATCGTCGGGAAACTGTTTTCGGAGTTCTTCGGCGGTGACGGAGGTATCTTCGAGGACATCGTGCAGCAGCCCTGCGGCAAGTGTGTTCTCGTCGGTAAACCCGGCCTTCAGCAGGATGAAGGCGACGTGCACCGGGTGGATGATGTAGGGGGGGCCGCCGCCTTTGCGGGTTTGGCCCTGGTGTGCGTCAACTGCAATGTTGAGGGCGCGTTCGATGAGGGGGGAGGTGAACATGACGGGTCGTTTCGTTCGTCTGAAGGGACCGGTTTTTGCAGAATGCAATTGCCGACAGAGTACGGACAGAGGCAGGAGGCTGTGTTATGCTCCGCGATCGTCCTGATTTGGCTGGCGGGGTGGCGACTCGACCGGGCGAGTTTGAGTTCAGAAACTCCACATTGGAGAGCGATTGCGTGAGCGATTCTTCTGGTTTCATCGGGCTGCTGGAAGAAAACATCGCCCGGGTCCTGCTGGGCAAGAGTGAAGCGATCCGTATGGCGGTTGTGGCGCTGCTGGCCGAGGGGCATTTGCTGATCGAGGACGCGCCGGGTGTCGGGAAGACGTCGCTGGCGAAGGCGATTGCCCACAGCCTCGACTGCACGTACACGCGAATGCAGTGTACGCCGGACATGCTACCCAGTGACATTCTGGGGACGAACATCTTTCTGCCGAATCGGGGTGAGTTCGAGTTTCGCAAGGGGCCGATCTTCACCAACGTCCTGCTGGCGGACGAGATCAACCGCACCACGCCGCGTACGCAAAGCGCGTTGCTGGAAGCGATGATGGAGCGGCAGGTGAGTATCGATGGGGTGACATACGAACTGGATCCGCCGTTTTTCGTGCTGGCAACGCAGAACCCGCTGGAGTTCGAGGGGACGTATCCCCTGCCCGAGAACCAGCTGGACCGGTTCATGCTGCGGATCGAGATCGGGTACCCGGATCGATCGATCGAGTGGGATGTGCTGCGGGATCACCGACAGGGGGAGCCTGTCAACTCGCTGCAACCGGTGCTGACCAAGGAACAGCGTCGCGGTCTGCAGGCG
>CAZUXX010000521.1:0-3291 GCA_964624215.1 uncultured Planctomycetaceae bacterium | reverse complement strand
GTAACAAGGTAGCCGTAGGGGAACCTGCGGCTGGATCACCTCCTTTCTAAAGGATTTGATCGAGGCCGAATGGCTTTTGATCTACGACGAAGACGATGTTGAGTCGTCTTCAGCCGTGAGATGTTTTCGGACATCTCACGACCACAGCCGCTGATTGGCTTTAGCCGTCAGTCAGCGGACCGAATCCAGTCAGTCGCCCTCTGCAAACCTGACTCCAGGAATCCCACAACCACGATCATATCCAGACGCCCCGGAAGGCCAGCACGCCTTCCCGGGGCGTTTGGCGTTGGTCGACACACAAGGCATGCGGGCCAGGTCCCGGCGGTGCGAGCTCCGGATCCGAAAGACCAGACGTCCGGGAGGCCGGTCCGCTTGGGGAGGCAAGTTTGCGGTTTTCCGCACGCAAAAGAGTAACCCGATCAGCCGACCGTAGCAGCAGTCCGTCGACGTTCTGTAGTCGTCGCAGTACCGCAATCGGGGACGAGCGTGGCTGAGCCGGAGCCGATCTCTCCGCTTTAGTTGGTCATGCAGGCCCGGAAGCGAAGAAGATCGCAGCGGCCGCGGACGTCGATTGCGGGCGTTGCCTGTGCTCAGACGCAGCCAGACCAGGTTCGGCACCGGGGGCGTCAGATCCTGCGACGCCGCGAGCTGACAGCTCAGCGGCCCAGTGAAAGGCGCAGATCGTCCCGGTGCCGGTCGATCGTGCGGCGGGCTTTCTTCAGCAAATCCTTCTCCCGGGATTGCAGCAGCTTCTCGACGACACAACGGGAGCGGTCACCAAGTTCCTCTGCCAGGTCCCCGCGGGCGAGCCCGAACTTGTGCAGGTCGAAATCGGCGAGCCTCAGGTGAACGCGCTCGATCGACGGTTCGAGAACCAGATCCGGCAGGAGCCGACCGGGTACAGGTTCGCTGTGAATCGCCAGCTGGCCGACAATCCGCATGCGGACAGTGGCGTCCGCGATCGTCTCGAAATTGATGCCTTTGACGCCGTTGACCCAGTGCTCCAGGTGGGCGGTGATCCGGATGCGGGAGCGGATGACGATCACAAACCCTGTTCCGCCGGCCGTGTCGCGTGGTTCAACTTCGATCGAGAGAGTTTCGTCCGGGTTTCTGAGTGTGATGCGGTACTTTCTCCACAGGCCATGGCGAACCGTCCGCTTCTCCTTCGAGATGCGAGGCAGTCCGTTCCGTCCGCGTTCAATTTCGACCCCGGCAAAGATCTTTCTGGTGTGTCCCCAATCCGAGTCGTCGACATAACCATCGGGAATGGCGTACCGCACAACGTCGCGAAGCAGCTCGGTCCACAGGTTGTGGGGAGGCGCCGGAGCGACGACGACCGTCGACTCTGCCTGAACCGGATCGGTACCCATGGCGAGTGCGATTCCCGCGACTGCGGCGATGGCAAGGATCGCGGGACGGAAAGCTCGCATCGACGGCCCCGGTGTCAGGCCGCGCGGCGGTGGGGGAGTCCCGTCTGGTGTCCGACACATTCGAGGATGACCTCGGCTGCTTTCTGAATGCCACCGGTACGGACGATCTGTTGTCGCAGTTCGTCCATCTCGTTGCGGATGCCGTCAAGCTTCTGGCGGTCAGAAAGCCATTCGTCGAGTGGCCGGGTGATGGCCCGGGCGATCTCGGCGGTACGGCGCACGAACGGGAACTCGGGCATCAGTGGCCGGTTGGCAATCAGATTCGGCAGCGACATGTAGTTGCAGGTGACCAGCACGCTGGCGATGGAGTACATCAGGGGACCACCGCGGTACTGGACGACCGCCGGCGTGGTCCTCGCCAGAAGTTCGAGGCTGACGGACCCGGAGGTCATCAGGCAGCACTCGGCTGTCTCAATGATTTCAGGGGTGCGTCCGACGTGCAGGTCCACCGGAAGCCGGGCGTACTCGTCGCAGAGCAGGCGGCGGCAAAACTCCCGTTGCGACTCCTTGTAGCAGGCAACCTTGAACCGGACATCGGGATGCTTGCGTGAGAGATTGGCCATCACGCGGAGCATGGTCGGGAAGTTGTTCAGAACTTCGTGTTTCCGCGATCCGGGGAGGATGCCGACGGTGCGGACGGGTTGTCCATGGTCTCCGTGGCGGCAGAGGTTGATAAAGTTCTGGTCGAGCCGGTGCCCGGCAACTTCGTCGAAGAACGGATGGCCAACGTACCTGACGTTGGCTCCGTGGTCACGGTACCAGTCGGCCTCGAAAGGGAGGGAGGCCAGGACCAGATCGACCCACTTATGGATCTTGCGGATTCTCCAGCCAGCCCAGGCCCACAACTGTGGGGGCATGTAGTACAGCACCGGGATGCCGAGTTGCTTGGCAGCCTTCGCGATCCACCAGTTGAATCCGGGGCAGTCGACCAGCACAACCGCCTGTGGTCTGCGACGGCGGAGGAACTTGCGCGCCCGCCGATATTGCCGATAGAAGGTCTGAATGACAGGCACGACTCCGCCGACGCCCATGACGGCCAGGTCGGTCAGCCGGTACAGGTTGGAGAATCCGGCCTGCTCCATGAGTGGCCCGCCGAATCCGGAGAACTCGGCGTCGGGAACCTGCTGTCGCAATGCATGAATGAGGTGAGCGGCGTGTTGATCGCCGCTGGGCTCGCCGACGGAAAGAAACAGATGCATCCGTGCCTGCCGATTTCTGTCAAGGTCTGTGCCCCGCCCTCGTGACGGGTGCTGTGGGACCTGATTCCCCTCGCGCTTCCGCAGCAGATGAGGCCTCTGCAGCGGTTGATGCCGTTCCTCTTCCGGGGATTGACAACAGTGAACGTTTGTTTAGTATCAGGGCGTCGCCATTCTCGGCCACGTGGAGAGAGTGGGATACTGCTCACCAGGGAATTGGTCAACAGCAGTTGAAACACAGGGAAGCCCATCCAGCGGAGAACCCCTCCGCGCGTTTCCCGAGTTCCTGTCGGCAGCACGATGTTTCCGCAGCAGGTTTCCAAAGCCTCGACGATCCAGGAGCTTTCGGCCGCCTTGCGGCAACTGGAGCGGCGTCACGAATCCTCGCGAGCTGCGCGTATTCTTTCTCCGGACGCGGGGGACGGTCTTCTCTCGACCGGACTGCCTGCACTGGATGCTCACCTGCCCGGAGGGGGGCTTCGCCGCGGGGCGCTTGTGGAATGGCTGACGGAGGGACCGGGCACGGGCGTCGAGCAACTGGCACTGGCCCTGGTGCCGCACGCCCTGCGACCCGATGGGGCCTGCCTGATTGTCGATCCGCAGCGGGAGTTCTTCTATCGGGGGGCTTTGGCCCTCCAGCTTCCGGTGGAACAACTGATTCTTCT
>CAZUXX010000520.1:0-3300 GCA_964624215.1 uncultured Planctomycetaceae bacterium | reverse complement strand
CGAGAGTTCCCAGTTCGTGTCGTGCCGCTGCTTCGTCGTCGGCTTGACCACCGGCATATCGTCGGTGTGTCCCACGACGAGGATCTTGAATTCCCTCGTCGACGGGTCGTTCATGATCTGGGCGAACTCCTTGAGCAACGCGTGGGCCTGCGGCCGCAATTCGTCGCTCCCGGAAGCGAACAGCAGATTCCCGGTGAACTTGCTGACACCCGTGACCGGGTCGAACTCGAAGTCCGGATACCGCCGCGCAAGGTCGCGGAAACGCTCGTTCACAGAACCCGGCAGGCTACTACCGGATCCCGGAGCCTGCAGACCCGTCAGCAGTCCCTTGTATTTCTCATGCAGGACGGCCCGCTCGTTGTTGAGGTTGTCCAGGCGCTGGTTCGCCACCTGCAGGCTCCCGTTCAACTGGGCGTTCGCCATCTGCAGCTGCTCGTTCTCTGCCTGCAACTGGCTCACCAGTCGTTGTGTTTCGTGCACCTGACCGGCGAGCTGACGGTTCTCGTGGAACATCGAAATCGACTGGATCTGGCTCTGGCGGTACTGCCAGGACGGAACGGCATTGCACCCACTCAGAGTGACGGCGGCAGTCAGCAGGCCGCACTTCCAACTGCGTAACCACATGACGTTGAACGTCCGCATTGGACGGGTCCTCTGTTGCGATTCTTGCGTTGGAGACCGGGCGGTTCGCCCGGAGATCCAGACGATCGTGAGGTTTCGGACCCGGGGCAGGGAGTACCACGGTTCCGATTCATCGGTCGCTTATAGCCCCACTTTCGCTCAAGCCGACAGCCGAATCAGCCGACACGCTACGCCCAACGGCAGAACACGCCGATTGCAGCGACACAAGGCGGAGAACTTCGTGCGGTGCGCCGATCCGGCTCAAGGGCGACCGCCTTCATCTGCAGCAGCAATCGCCACAGCAAGTCCCTCGCCACACGAGTCCGTCCCCATTGAAAAGCAGTGCCCGTGACGCTGGCACGTCGATTGCGTTCCATGATCCCTGTCCATGAAGGGCACGGCTTGAGAACGGGAGCAGTCGCTTCCGTGGCCGCGTCCAGGGAAGGGGCGATTCCGAACACCGCCAGCCGGGAACTGCTGCGGTTTCGACTTTAAGTCTCTAGCGCTCAGGGGTTACACGCATGTGGAAGCACTTGGCGGTCACCATCGTGGCCGCGGCCGGGATCGGATTGTGGGGCGGAGGAGAGTGCTGGGCCGACGACGCTCCGGCAGAGTCTCTCGATACAGGCAAGACCGCGTGGATGCTCACGTCATCGGCACTCGTGCTGATGATGACGGCACCGGGACTCGCCCTGTTCTACGGGGGGCTCGTCCGGAAGAAGAATATTCTGGGAGTCATGATGCAGTGCGTCTTCCTGATGGGACTGATGAGCGTCCTTTGGGCTCTGGTCGGCTACAGCCTCGCCTTCGGAGGGACCAGCCCCTACTACGGGAACTTCGATCACGTCCTGCTCAAGGGAGTCATCCCGGACGGATCCCTCTCTGACGTCGCATGGGCCGAAAAGTGCATCTTCGCCATCTTTCAGGGGATGTTCTTCATCATCACGCCGGCCCTGATCTGCGGGGCTTTTGCCGAGCGCATGAAGTTCAGCACGATGTGCGTCTACATGATTCTGTGGGGACTGCTCGTCTACTGCCCGATCGCCCACTGGGTCTGGTCGGACTACGGCTGGCTCTGTGAATGGAACGAGGCCGCGACGTACCCGGCCTTTGACTTCGCCGGTGGTACAGTCGTGCACATCAGCTCAGGTGTCTCGGCTCTGTTGTGTGCGATCCTCATCGGCAAGCGGCTTGGATATGGCCAGGAGCCGATGCCTCCCCACAACCTGACATACACCTGCATCGGTGCGGCCCTGCTGTGGATCGGCTGGTTCGGCTTCAACGCCGGCAGCGCCTTGGACGCCAGCCCGCTGGCCGTCAATGCGTTCTTCGCCACCCACCTTGCCGCGGCTGGCGGAGTCCTCAGCTGGTCGGCCTGTGAGTGGATCGGTCGGGGCAAGCCCAGCATTCTCGGGGCCTGCTCGGGCGCTGTCGGGGGACTCGTTTGCATCACCCCTGCCGCCGGGGCTGTCGATCCCGTTCAGGGGATCATTCTCGGAGTCCTCGCTGGCATCGTCTGCTTCTTTGCCTGCACGAAACTCAAGAACACGTTTGGCTACGACGACTCCCTCGACGCCTTCGGCGTCCACGGGGTCGGAGGAGCATTGGGCGCTCTGCTCGTCGGGATTTTTGCCACCGGACGAGTCACCGGCGGTCGCGTCGGATTGCTCGAAGGAAATCCCGAGCAGATGGTCAACCAGGTCGTCGGGGTGACTGCCGCCGTCGGGCTGGCACTCGTGGGAAGCCTCATCCTCCTCAAGGTTCTGGATATTGTGATGGGGCTGCGGGTCACTCAGGATGAGGAGATCAAGGGACTCGACCTGGCGCAACATGGAGAAGAGGGATACATCTTCCTTTGATCTGATCTGGGCAGAAGTCGCTGCCCCGGGGTGGAGACATCCCGGGGCGCGGCTTCGCTTTCCACCAGTCCTCAGTTATATGCTCTCGGTCTTCAGTTCCCTCGGGACTGGAGGCCGGGAAGAGACGTCTTTTAACTGGCGGTCATCCGGCCGGAGCCGGGTCGCTGGCAACTCGTAGCTGTCACGTTCAAGACCTTATCGCCGCCTCGTGCGGAGTTTCACACCAGGAGCTGTTCGATGAAGAAGATTGAAGCGGTGATTCGGCACTTCAAGCTCGAAGAAGTGAAGGACGCCCTGACCGAAATCGGCGTCCACGGCATGACCGTTTCGGAGGTCCGCGGCTTCGGTCGCCAAAAGGGACACAAGGAGCAGTATCGCGGTGCCGAATACACCGTCGACTTTCTTCCCAAGGTCAAACTCGAGGTCGTTGTGGACGACGCGGACGAAAGGAACGTGATCGACCGGATCCTCGAGACCGCGCGGACCGGCAACATCGGTGACGGCAAGATCTTCGTCACCAACCTGGAAGAGGTCATTCGCATCCGGACCGGTGAAACAGGCGCCGAGTCTCTCTAGAACCCTGTCCGCCGGAGGATCGTGGCGGTACTCGCGGATCACCGTCTGCACGGCTGATGCACGACGCCCTCAGCGAGCCACCGGTCAGGCAGTTGTGCCCCGGTATCCTCTGCCGGTCCCACTTCAGTGATCAGAAGACCCGCGGCCGATGCTGCGTGTCTTCTTCATTTGACTGGGCTCGTTCATTCCGTCTGACGCTGGCCCCCTTCCGCGTGACCCGGCTACGTCTCCGGGAGGACCCGAG
>CAZUXX010000519.1:0-3300 GCA_964624215.1 uncultured Planctomycetaceae bacterium | reverse complement strand
GGAGTCGAGAGTTGAGAGTCAGTTGAACAACGACGGTTGAACGACGGGTCGACAAAGACGGGTGAGGGCGGTGATGCCGGGTGAGAGGAGCGCGCGTTGCGGTGCGCGCTGGGGTGATGTGCGCTGGCACGACAGGCGGGTGAACGGGTGCTCCGGGAGAGGGCATCGATTCTTCTGCTGCCCCCGCTAGCGTCTGACGGAAGGTCGCCCCACAGATGGAATCCCGACGGGGGGTGAGAGGATCGAGCGAGATCGTCCGATCCGCGTTGTGTGAGCCTGCATTTGACGCGTCGGGAGACGCGCTCGATGGGCTACTGCGGCGGTCCGAGACCGGAGGTACTGGTGGCCCGGACAAGTGGTGCGGAGAGAAGCTCTTCGAGCTCGGCTGGCTCAGCTGGTTTGACAAGATGATGGTCGAAGCCGGCTGCCCGGCTGCGGCGTTTGTCTTCGTCCTGTCCCCAGCCGGAGAGAGCCACGAGCATGACATCGTCGCCTCCGGGCAAGCTGCGGATCTGGCGTGCCGCTTCGTAACCATCCATGCGGGGCATACCGAGGTCCATCAAAATCACGTCGGGGCCGAACTCGGCTGTCGCCGCTATGGCCTCCAGACCATCGTAAGCGGACCGCACTTCGTTGCCGAGCATCTTGACGACCAGACCGAGCATATCGGCAGCGACCTGGTTGTCGTCGACGATCAGCACGCGTCGCCGCTGTGATGTTTTCGGGGGCGTCTGAGGCCCGGGTATCGAGGGGGCGATGGTTGTTGGTGTCATGGCGGGCAATCGAACTGTGAACTCACTTCCGCATCCCGGGCCTTCGCTCAGGACGCTGATTGAGCCTCCGTGAAGTTCTACAAGTGACTTGACCAGAGTCAGACCGATGCCGAGGCCGGTGTAGCCACGTTCCATCGGTCGATCGATCTGGGTGAACATCTCAAAGATGGAGTCGCGCAATTCGCGCGAGATACCGATTCCGTTGTCGCGGACCTGGATTTCGGCGAACGAATCGGCGAGCTGCACAGACAGGTGTATTTTTCCGCCATCGGGTGTGTATTTGGCTGCGTTATTGAGCAGGTTCGAGAGGATCTGGGCGAGTCGGTGAGGGTCGGCATCGAGTTCGACAGGATGGTCGGGAAGCTCGATGGTCAGGGTATGGCCAGCCTCGTCGATCATCGCCTGGGACGCTTCGACGGCACTTTCGACGACATCGTGCAGGAGGACCCGGCATCTGCGGAGTTCGAGTTTCCCGCGGGTGATGCGCGACACATCCAGCAGGTCATCGACCAGCGCGATCAATTGCCGCGTCTGCCGTTCCATCGTACTCCGTATGGATTCGACTGTTTTCGGGTCATTTCCGGCCCGCTTCATGACTTCCAGGCCGCTGCGGATCGGTGCGAGCGGGTTTCGCAATTCGTGCGCCAAGGTGGCGAGAAACTCATCTTTCTTTCTGTCGGCTTCGCGCAGTTCGCGATACAGCTGGCTGTTTTCGATGGCGATGCCGGCCCGGAGGGCGAGTTCCCGGGCGACCTGCAAGTCTTTTTCGGTATAGCGGTGACCTGATTCGGCGGCGACAAAGGCGACGACGCCGATGACCTTTCCCCGGACTTTCAGCGGCACTCCGATGTACGACTTCAGGCCGAGTTCGTCGGCGATTTTTCTGGCGATGGGGTCGGTGATCAGTTCATCGAGGTGCTTGCTGGTCAGGTTGGCGACGAAGGAGGGCTCACCGCTCCGCAGGGCTGCCCAGGTTCCACTCGGTGCGTCGGGTCTGGGGGGATTGCGTCGAGTGAGTTCCCGGGCGAGTTCGGCTTTTCGCGGGTCGGAGTGGGCGACGGCTACCCGGCGGATTGTCGAGTCGGACTCGAGCAGATCGACTGCCGCCCAGTCGGCAAATTCGGGGACGGCGAGGGATGCGACCTTCTGAAGGGTGCTTTCGAAATCGACCAGGACGGACAGGGCCGCGCTGGCATTGGCGAGGAACCGTGCCGTCTGCTCGTTTCGCTTCTGTTCGGTGACATCCATGCCGACACCGATCATCCGCGCCGGGCCACCCATGGGGGATTGAAAGATCCGTCCCTTCCCGGCCAGCCAGCGGATGGTTCCGTCGGGGCGGCGGTTTCTGAACTCGACATCGTACTCCTCGCCGGTCTCGAGGGCTTTGCGGATTGCCTGGTGGACGCGTTCGAGATCTTCCTCGACGACCAGTTTCTCGAAGTCCTCCCAGGTCCCTCCGAACGTGCCGGGTTCGAGACCGTGAAGCGGTTCGAGGCTGTCTGACCAGGAGATTTCGTTCGTGTGAATATTCCAGTCCCAGACCCCCATGCGGCCGGCTTCCAATGCGAGTCGCAGGCGTTCCTCGCTGTCGGCGAGTGCCTCGCGGGCGCGGCGGAGGTCCTCGACGTCGGTATTCGTCCCGAACCAGTAGATGATGGTTCCGGAACTGTCGCGCAACGGGTTGATCCGAGTGAGGAAGTGGCGGAACTCGCCGTCTGCACGCCGCAGCGGGAAGACCATCTCGAATGGTTCCCCGGAATCGAGTGAGTGTTCCCAGCGCTCGAGGACCTTCGGCAAGACGCCCGGGTCGTGGAGAGACTGCCATCCCCATCCCAGCAATTCTTCGGGAGGTTTGCCGGTGAATTCCTGCCACTGGCGGTTGAACCAGAAGACGTGCCCGTCGGGTCGGGCCATCCAGGCCAGTTGGGGAATGCAGTCAACCAGCAGCCGCAGTTTCTCCTCACTTTCGCGCAAGGCGGTTTCGGCGTGGATCCGGGCAGTGATGTCCTCGTGGACCAGAACGACTTCCCGGACCTTGCCGGCTTCGTCCTTCAGCGGATATGCGACTGCCGAGACCCAGCGTTTTGCGTTGGGCCGACGGTGCGGAGCGGGGACCATCCGGTTCGGGTCGTACTCCATGGGAGGAATGAATGCCGGTTCTCCCTCAAACGCCTTTCGCAGGTGAGTCAGAACCCCTTTCTCCTCGAGCTGCGGATCTTCGAGGACGTTGTACTCCCCGACCGCTTCCAGCGGATTGCCCCACAACTGTTCCCAGGCGCGGTTGACACGAAGTGTGCGTCCCCGGGCATCGAACAACTGGACGCTGAAGGGAGCCTGCTCCATCAGTCCGCGAAAACGGGTCTCACTCGCGCGCAGCAGCTTTTCAAGTCGCTTGCGGGCCGTGACCTCCTGCACGACTCCGAACATTCCCTGAACCTGTCCTGCGTCGTCGTAGATTCCGCGTCCGAGAACAGAAATCCAGGTTTCGTCGTCGGGACGATCCAGCTGATACTGCGCGTCGACCTGG
>CAZUXX010000518.1:0-3312 GCA_964624215.1 uncultured Planctomycetaceae bacterium | reverse complement strand
GGTACCCCGTCTCGATCTCCTCGAGGACGGTCATGGGAGGATGGTCGCTGGAGGGGACCTGTGTCATCGTCTCGTGGACGTTCGGATCGAACGGTTCGCCGACGGCGGCGATCGGCTCGACGTGAAATCTCGCGAGGACTTCCAGGACCTGGGCGCGCACCATGTCGACTCCCTGTCGCAGGTCCTCGATGGAGCCCCCTTTTGCCGCGGCGTCGATGGCCCGCTGGAGGTTGTCGACCACCGGCAGGATCTCCCGGGCCATCGGCAGCACAGCGTAGCGGCGTTCTTCGTCGCGCTCGCGCTGGGTCCGTTTGCGGAAGTTGTCGAGCTCGGCGTGCGTGCGGTACAGGCGGTCTTTCAGTTCGTCGCGTTCCTGAGTGAGCGCAGCGACTTCGTCGACCGGGGATTCATTCGCGGTGTCGTTCGTCACGGGCGCTGACTCGTCGTGAGACTGGGGGACTTCCACCTGCCCGTCTTCAGGCCGCTGGATATCAGGTTCGTTCATGATTCAGTCGATCTGCTCGAAATCTCAGTCAGTTCGGAGAGCCGCTACCTGTACAGGCCGCGGGGAAGGTTTGGGGGGGGCGGCTTATTCGCTTTCGCGATCTTCTTCCCCGGAGAAAAAGTCAACAACCCGTTCAAACCAACTCTTCTCGTGAGGACTCACCCGGGACTGCTCGACTTCCGCCAGCTTCCGCAGGCACTCCTCGTGCTCGGCGTCGAGCTTTTTGGGAACGACCAGTTTGATCACGGCGTGCAGGTCACCCGGCCGGGAGGTGCGGGTGTCGGGGACGCCTTTGCCCCGTACGCGAATGACCTCACCCGGTTGAGTGCCGGCGGGGATTTTGAGTTTGTGAGTTCCCCGGAGCAGAGGGATTTCGACTTCCGTCCCCAATGCTGCCTGTGTGTAGGTGATCGGGACTTCGCAGACGAGGTGGCGTCCTTCACGTTTGAGGAACCGGTGCTCCTTGACGCGGATATCGACATACAGGTCGCCACGCGGGCCACCGTTGGCGCCGGCCGCCCCTTCTCCCCGCAGACACAACTGCATGCCGTTGTCGATGCCGGCGGGAACGCGGACCGTGAGAGTCACCCGCTCGTCCTCGACACCTGCCCCGTAGCAGTGGTTGCACTTGTGCCGCACGATCTTGCCGGCCCCGCGACAGGCGGGGCAGGTGGGCTGCACCCGGAAGAATCCCTGGGCCTGAATGATCTGCCCCTGTCCGCCACAATAGTCGCACGTTTCGGGCTCGTAGCCGGGTTCGGCTCCTGTCCCGTGGCATTGCCGACAGGTTTTCTTGCGGTTGACTTCGATATCTTTCTCGCAGCCTTCGGCGGCTTCGAGCAGAGTGATTGTCAGCGACGTTTGCAGGTTGGCTCCGCGACGTGGTCCTCCGGAGGATCGTCGTCGTCCGCCGCCGAACAGGTCGCCGAAGATGTCGCCGAACTGGTCGAAGATGTCCCCCAGGTCCTGGAATTCCGGTCCTCGTCCGCGAGCTCCCTTTACGCCGGCATGCCCATAGCGATCGTAACGGGCCCGCTTGTCGGGATCGGAGAGGACCTCGTAGGCTTCTGCCGCCTCCTTGAACCGGGCGACGGCCTCCTCATCTCCGGGATTGCGATCGGGGTGGTACTTGAGCGCAAGCTTCTTGTAGGCGCGCTTGATTTCGTCCCCGTTGGCCGACCTGTTGACCGAAAGGACTTCGTAGTAGTCGCGCTGTGCTGGCATAACGGGCATCGTGACGATGATCGCCCCGGAGGTCTCCGGTGCGGGTGAGTTGTCTGTTCAGAAGTCGAGATGGATGACGGGGTCGGCCTTCACGGGGGCTCGAGGAGGGCCAGTTCGCGGGCAATGGCGGGTACCTCCGGATCGGCAAGGAAGTTCTCATAGTCGTCGCGATGCCAGTCGAAGAAGACCCACACCCGGGTGGGATCTTCCGGATCCTGATACACCTGAGCGCCCTGACAGCCATGCTGCTTTCTTTTCTCAGCCCCGGTTGTTGAGAAGGTTTTGCGGAACTGGTCGAAATCGGCGACTCTGGTGATGGTGACAAACATCCGTGCCCTCGAAAACTGGCGGCCAGACGACCGCGTCGATGCCGGTGGATGGTCCTGAGAACGGACAGTGCCGTCGCCCTGGCGAGTTGTGGAATCTTACGACGTTCTGCCTCCAATTTCTCACGAGTTGTCCATCCCGACCGGATGGCTCTGCGGGGGGGGCGGTTGCCTTAGGACTGCAACGCCACGCGTCTGGCAGAGATGAGCGTGATCACAATCGGGTGCAGGGGACTCCGTTCGTTTGGTGCAGATCAGTTGTCCGGAACGCCCCAGGCCCGCTCGACGTCGAGAACCCGGCCCGGATCAGCAGGAAATCCGCAATTGCATGATTCGACTTCCGGTTTCCAAGGTTCACCGCACTGATGACATCTTGCACACGCAGGGCAAACTCCGGAGTCACATGTGGGGCAGTGCCTCAGCTTTTTCAGCTCGTTCGCGTTGATTCGCGGTCTGCCACAACCGGGACATCGGCCGCAGTTCGGGCATGCTGCTGAATCGGATCGGAAGACGGCCGACTCGCATCCGCCACATCGAATGAGAGCCATGGCCGACTCCTCTCCGCTGATGCGCCACGAGCCACCGGAATGCCGGTGGCTCGTGAGATGCGCGTTTGCCCGACACGGGAACTCGACGTTTGGGTCAGGATTGACGGGGACTGCTGTCGCCGCCGATCCTGCCACGACGTGAGCCTATCGAATGGCTCCTTCGACCCGGGCCTTTTCTCCTCCTTCGAGGTCGTCGGTGCGGGTGACGAGGACCTGGGTGGTGAGCATCAATCCGGCGATCGAGGCGGCATTCCGGAGGGCACTTCTGACCACCTTGGCCGGGTCGATCACGCCTGCCTTGAACATGTCGACGTATTCGCCGGTCGCGGCGTTGTAGCCGGTGTTCGTCGGCTTGTTCTTGATCTCGTCGGCGACGACAGATCCGTCTTCGCCACAGTTCGCGGCGATCTGACGGACCGGAGCTTCGAGAGCGCGGGCGATGATTTCGACACCGATCTTCTCGTCGCCCCGCGCCTTGACGGCCTGGACGGCTTCGATGGAACGCAGCAGAGCGACACCGCCGCCGGGCAGGATTCCCTCTTCGACCGCCGCCCGGGTTGCATGGAGCGCATCCTCCATGCGGGCCTTGGTCTGCTTCATTTCTGCTTCGGTCGCGGCACCGACGGAGATGATGGCGACACCGCCGGTCAGCTTCGCCAGCCGTTCCTGGAACTTCTCGCGATCGTACTCGCTGTCGGTTTCCTCGATG
>CAZUXX010000517.1:0-3329 GCA_964624215.1 uncultured Planctomycetaceae bacterium | reverse complement strand
CGGATGTGCAGGCGCATGACGACGAGATCTGGTCGGCCCGGTTCAGCAGTGCGGGGGATCGGCTGGTGACCACCAGTCGCGATCAGACGGCAAAGATCTGGCGGATTGTCGAACGCGGCGGCCGGGCCGAGTTTGTCGGGCCCGTCATCCTCAGCGAATCCCCGCAGGGAGCCGAACACGAACTGATTGAAGGGCACCGGTACCTCGCCCTTTCGATCGAGATCACACCGGACGGAAAATCGCTGTTGATCGGAGGAGTCGACGGAACGGTTCGTATCTTTGATGTCGCACTCGGAACGCAGTCCGCGGTGCTGACGGGGACAGGACTCAACCCGGGATTTGCACTGTCGCGCGACGGCAGTGCCCTGTTGACGGCGAGCAGCGATCCCCAGGCCGGCGGGTTCCTGTGGAAGTTCGAACCGGGACAGCCGACACCAGCACAGCCGGAGCAGAAGTTCCCGGCGCACGCGACACCGGTGACGGCGTTCGCCCTGTCCCTCGAACACGGCCGCGTCTTCACTGGCGACCAGCGTGGCATCGGGCGGCTCACCGACATTCGGAGCGGGGAGCCACTCGGCGGGCCACTGACGTATCACCAGGGGTTGCGGATCAACGCCGCGGCGTTCCTCCCGGATGGACGTCTGCTGACTGCGTCGGATGACACGACAGTCACCGTGTACGACCCCTCGACAGGAGAAGTGGTCGAAACCCTGAGGCATCCGGGCTATGTCACCAAAATGGCGCTCTCGCCCGATGCGGCATCGCTGCTGACGATCTGCGAGCGTACCGATCGCGAGACCGGAAAATCGCAGACAACACTGATGCAGTGGGATCTCAACACCCTCACTTCTCAGACGATCGTCCGGTCTGAAGAGGATGGGGAGAATCTGCTGTGCCGCTCCGTCCGTTATTCACCCGACGGGAGCCGGATCGTGACGATTCATGGCGGGTACGAAACATCGCAATGCCTGATGAGGATCTGGCGGGCAGCCGGGTCGCAGGTTCCGCAACTGCACCGGACATTCCGCATGCCGTCACGTCTGCCTCCGGCGGACGCGGCGCTGTTCGTCCCGGGAGAGGCAGAAGCTGTCATCACCCTGCACCGGAACGCGGCGTTTCGCTGGAGCCTGAAGGAGCTCGAACATCAGCAGAGCTACCGGTCTCATTCGGCCGTGACCGCTGCCGCGTTCTCGGCCGATGACCGTTACATTGCCACGTCCAGCGAGTCGGTCAAGATCTGGGACACGTCGACGGGCAAGCCGCTCGTGAAGCTCGAATCTCCGCACGAGGGAGCCGTTCGCTCGGTGGAGTTCACACCGGTTGCCGGACGCTACCTGCTGCTGACCGCCGGTGATGACGGCATCGCCCGTGTCTGGGAGTGGAAACCGGATACGGTGCGGCTCGACCTGGTGCAGGAGCTTCCCTCCGGAATGCCTCAGACCGCTGCCCGGTTTTCTCCGGATGGTCAGCGAATTGTGACCGTCGGTGAGAAGGCGACCGCCGAAGTGTGGGAGCTGGGGCGACGCGAGCCACTGGTACGGCTGACGGATCCGGAGGCTCGTCAGGCCACCTATATGAGTGCGGCGTTCTCGCCCGATGGAGGCCAGGTGCTCGTGGGAGGCAGCGACAAGGTGGCCCGCCTGTGGAGCCTCGACGAAACCCTCGCGGGGACATCGAGTGCCCCGGTCATCCGTCTGGTCGGACATGCCGGGGAAGTCACGTCGGTGACGTTCCTCCCGCGACAGCAGGAGGACGGGGTTCCGCGTCCGGGGCGAATCGTGACGGGGAGCCGCGACCGATCGGCACGTGTCTGGGACGCGGTGACCGGACGGGAACTGATGAGCCTGCGAAAGCACAGTCTCGGGCTGGTGTCGGTCGATGCCACCACGTGGGGCGAGCCGGAGTCCGTTCTGGTGCTCACGGCCGGTCACGATGGCCGCGTGATTCTCTGGCCGGCGGGACGGTAGATCAGGGAGCGAACCAGCGGGCAGCGACCGGCATCCTGCACAGACATGGTCGCTGCCCGGGTTCACCTCACCAACCCTTCCCCACTCTCACGCTGCATAGTGCCGGGCGATCAGGTCGTACTGGATCCACAACAGCTTGTTGAACGCACGAACCGTGCGGCTCGTGATTTCAGCCGGGAGGTTGAGAGAGAAGATGGCACCGAACAGGGCATCGGCAACGAAGCCCATCAGGGCGTTCATCTGGACGAGCGGGACGACGAGGTTCTTCGACCCGGCTTTGGGCGTGTGAATCTTCCCGACCATGTCGAGGTACTCAATCATCTTCCCGTCGTAGGGGCGCTGCACCAGCGCCGTGAGATACCGACCCAGATGGTGCTTGCGAAACTTGATCATTTCGTGATCGGGAGTCAGGTCTTCGAGCGAAACCGGGACCTCCCCTTCGTAACCGGTCTGCCGCGGGAGGAAATGCCGCTTCGTTGCGTCGTACTGAAAGAGCTTGACGTAGACCGCGTCGACCAGGGCAGGCACCAGTGGCGCGATGTGTTCGGCCGCACCATGCACCGCGTCGATGTCCTCCTGCCCGAACTCACAGAACTCGCTGACATAACCAAACCTGTACCCCAGATCGGTCTCCAGTCGTGCTTCGTTAATCCGCTTCATGCCCCACCCTTTCATGTTTGGAAAACGTCGGAAACTCCGAACGCCGTGATCCTAGATCGGCAATTGTGGACGTCAATGTCCACTTTTAGAAAGTGGCGGGTTTCCCAGCCTCTTCGCCCCTTTTGAGAAAGGAAAATTCCAGACCAGAGAACGCTCGATGAGCCGGCAAAACCAGTGCGGTCCGGCCCCCTACGGCGTTCTCGGAGCGGCGGCGTCCGGGACAAACAGAGACTGCCCGAACCGGTCGACTCCGAACCGCGCGATCCGCTGTTGAGTCTCGCCGGCGGTGAGGAAACCGGCGAAGGCCCGGGCCGATTCAACCGCGACCTGCGGGTGCCGTCGCGGGCTGACAACCATGACGGCGTAGGAGTTGAGGAGCAGGCCATCTCCGTCGAGCAGGAGAGGCAGATCGAGGCTGTCCCGCATCGCAAGCCAGGTGCCACGGTCAGTGAGTGTGTAGGCCTGCTTTTCGTGGGCCATCTGCAGGAGGGGTCCCATTCCGGTCCCGGCTTCGGCATACCAGGGGGGCCGGGGTTCGATGCCGGCGGCGTGCCAAACAGAGAGCTCCTTCTTGTGGGTCCCCGAATCGTCGCCACGTGAGAGAAAACGGGACCGGGAGTGTGCAATCGCCCGGAAGGCTTCGGCGGCAGAAGTTGCCTTCTCGACCGAGGCAGGATCCGACGGTGGACCGACCAGGATGAA
>CAZUXX010000516.1:0-3330 GCA_964624215.1 uncultured Planctomycetaceae bacterium | reverse complement strand
GATGCCGCGTCAGCACAATGCGGCTGAGCAACTCCTTCCGCTCAATCAGCGGAACCTTCTGCAGGTTGAACCCCTCGGCATACGGCAAATCGAACACGTAGTACACCAGCTGGCCTCGCCGGCCGTGCTGCAGCCAGTTCTGGAGTCGCTGGAAGTCCGAAACCCCGTGTTCGTCGAGCGCCACCACTTCTCCGTCCAGCAGGGCCGACGACACCCCCAGGTCACGCGCGGCCTCGACCACCTCGGGAAACCGGTGACTCCAGTCATGCCCCTGACGCGTGAGCAACTGCACTTCCTCTCCGTCAATACGGCAGATCACGCGGTAACCGTCAAACTTCAGCTCGTGCAGCCAGCGATCCCCCTCGGGCGGAGCTTTCCCCAGCGTCGCCAGTTGCGGCCTGAACTCCCTGGGCAACGCGCCTTTCCGGGCCCCGGTGAGCGACTTCACGACCTCGCGGTCGATCACTGAGCTCCGGGACGTCTTGGACGATCGCGTCCCGACGGACTTGCGGCTCCGTTTTGCCGAACGCTTCGACGGCGTCTCCGGCTCCGCCCGATGGGAATGCCAGACGCGGTCGGAGTCCTCTGCAATCTCCTCGATCGACCGCCCGGTCAGCACGCTCTCCGGTCGCGTCTCGGTGATGACTCCCTCATCCGACGGCTGCGCGTACTCATCTTTCCCCTTGATCAGCAGCCAGTTCTTCCCGCTCTCATTCCCCCGCCCTTTCATGCGGATCAGCTTGTACAGCCCCTGCAGCTTCTCCCCCGCCAGAACAAACTTCAGGTCCCCCTGCTCCAGAGCCTTCGCCACGTCTTGTTCACTGGCCCATTCACCCCGGTCCCAGACCATGACCGTTCCGCCACCGTACTCTCCCTTCGGAATCACTCCCTCGAAGCTCGCGTACTCCAGAGGATGGTCCTCGACCTCGACGGCCAGTGCCTTCACCGACGGATCGAGCGAGGGCCCCTTGGGAACGGCCCAGCTCTTGAGCACGCCGTCCAGCTCCAGCCGAAAGTCGTAGTGCAGCTGCCGCGCATCATGTTTCTGGATCACGAACTGCCGGCCGCCGGGTCGTGCCCCGGCATTCCCATTCGGCTCCGGGGTCCGCTTGAAGTTCCGCTTCTTGCGATACTCGGTCAGTCCCATCAGCTCGCCTTCGATTTCTTTTGACGCGAACTCCGTTTCCTGGTTTCCTTCGGTTTCGCCTGGGCCACGCTCTTTTTGAGCATATCCATGAAGTTCACCGTCCGCGGCGATTCTTCCTCAGGCTCCTCGTCCTCGACTTCTGCCGTTTCGCCCTTCGAGATCCGCGACTCAATCAATTCCATCAGGGCATCCCGGTACTCGTCCCGATACTTCTCTGGAGTCCATTCCGCGGACATCCCCTCGATCAGCTGCCCGGCCAGCTCGAGCTCCTTCTTCGTGACCTTGACCTCCGCCAGAGAAGTCGGCACATCGAGCTCATCCGTGCTGCGAATCTCCTGATGAAACCGCAGCAGTTCGAGCAGCAGCACATCCCCCTGCGGCATCACCGCCGCCAGATGACCCCGCGACCGGATCGCGACCTGCGCGATGCCCACCTGACCCGCTTTCTTCATCGCCTCCCGCAGCAGCACGTAACCCTTTCGCCCTCCCTTATCCGGAACGAGGTAATACGGCTTGTCGAAGTACGCCACGTCGATCTCGTCCAGATCGACGAACTGCTCGATCTCGATCGTCTTCGTCAGTTCCGGCGAAGCCTTCTCCAGTTCCTTCTGCTTGAGCAGCACGTAATTGTTCTCGTCGTACTCGAACCCCTTGACGATGCTGTTCCACGGGACCTCTTCTCCTGTCTCCTCATTCACCCGCTCATACCGCACGCGGGCTTCGTTGCGGCTGTCGATGAGGTTGAAATGCAGATCCGCCCGCTGTTCTGCGGATTGCAGGATCACCGGCACATTCACCAGCCCGAAGCTGATGTGACCCTTCCAGATCGGTCGTGGCATGGCTCACTCTCCCGGAGATCCTGTCCGACGGGACCCGCTGTGAGGACAAGACGCTCGCTACACGTCCGGAAAACGACGCCCGTCGTCGAGCCGCCGGCACTGATGGTCCGGCTCCGACGGCGCTCCGCGCTGTTGTGCAAAGCGGATGCCGCAGTGTGACGGCGATCTTCATCCCCCACGGGCAGGCCTGCCGCTGGGCGGCCGCAGTTCACGCTGATCGCTCTGCACTCAACCGGCCATCGACGAATGCCCTGTGAGGCCCTGTCAGACGCTCAGCAGCCCGGAAGGCACGCCGATTGCCTCGCCAGACCGCTCGGCGACGGTCGCCTCGGGAAAAGTCATCCGCGGGACCACTCCCTCCCGCCTTCAGCAATCTCATCTCGACCGCTTGGCGGAGTCGTCCGCTGGCCACTACAGTCGGGGAACTGAGACAAACCCATGGACGAGGCCAGCTACATCTGCCCCGGTTGCGGTGAAGAGATCGTCGTGCCGGTCGACGCCAGTGCCGGCAAGGTCCAGGACTACCCCGAGGACTGCCCGGTCTGCTGCCAGCCCAACGTTCTGCACGTCGAGTGGACGGACGACGGGACGGTCATCTGTACGGCAGAAAGCGAGTGAGGCCGGCCACCGCCGCAAGTGAGCTGTCGTGAACCGGATCTTCCTGATCGTCGCCATCGTTTCCAACGCCCTCCTCGCGACGGCGCTGGTGCTCGGCTGGAACATCGAAGACGCTGCCGCCCTCGACGACACCGCACGGGGGCAGGTCTTCCTGATCGCCCTGCTCTCGTCGATCTTCGCGATCCTCGTGCATGCCATCGTGCTCACCTACTTCATGGGCACCGGCCGCTGGATCGAGGAGACCTCCCAGACCTACGGTCTTGGTCCGGATCGCCACACGGCCAGTACACGTCTGAAGTACCGGGCCATTCCCACGATGCTGATCTGCCTGATCCTGATCATCGGGACCGGCGCCTTCGGTGCCATCGCCGACCCCGCCTCCGACAGCTCGGTTCCCGGTGACGTCATGATCCATCTGACGCTCGCCGTCACCATGGTCTGCGTCAACATCGTCGCCAGCTGGCTCGAATACGACTGGATCAAACGCAACGGCGACATCGTCGACGAGGTCGTCCGTGACGTGCGCCGCATCCGGATCGAAAAAGGTCTCGACCCCGAGCAGCCGCTGGTCGAGTCGACGTAATTCCCGGTGGCCGGACAATCGCAAGCGGCCGTACATGCTCCGGATCAGACGGCCTCACTGCGAAATCGCGACGCAATGATTCCCGAGTCACGGCCCGCGCCGTGCGGAACAGTTACGCCTGCTCCAGGTAAGCGGCGAGCAAT
>CAZUXX010000515.1:2657-3332 GCA_964624215.1 uncultured Planctomycetaceae bacterium | reverse complement strand
CCGGCGATGGACAACGATGACTATCGCCGGGGGATTCCGACGTGTCACAAGCAGTTTGATGACGCGACGGCGATTCTGGCGGGGGATGCCCTGTTGACGCTGGCGTTCGAGACGCTGGCGAGGCTGGAGCCTGCGGACGTGGCGGCAGCGTGCTGTGCCGAATTGGCTTCGGCGATCGGTGCGGAGGGGATGGTGGGAGGACAGATGGCGGACATGCTCGCCGAGCAGGAGGGTGTCGGTTCGTCGGAGGCTCTGGAGTCGATTCATCGGCGGAAGACGGGTCGGCTGTTGTGTGCGTCGGTGATGATCGGGGGTCGTGTGGGAGGAGCGGACGCGACTGAGCTTGCTCAACTGAAGCGGTATGGAGAGCGGGTGGGGCTGGCGTTCCAGATTGCGGATGACGTTCTGGACGTGGAGGGGACGGCGGAGAAGATGGGGAAGGCGGTGAACAAGGATGCCGGTCGCGGGAAGCTGACGTATCCGGCGATGTGGGGGGTGGGGGAGAGTCGTCGCCGTGCGGAGGCGCTGATTTCGGAGGCGTGCGGTGCGGTGGAGCGGTTTGGTGAGCCGGGCGGTGCGCTCCAGCGGATTGCACGGTATATGATTCATCGCGATCATTAGGTTGCGGCGTTGCGCCGGTGTTGTGTTTTGATTTGAGGACACAAGGGAATGGAC
>CAZUXX010000515.1:0-2647 GCA_964624215.1 uncultured Planctomycetaceae bacterium | reverse complement strand
TACGAACTACTGCCAATGATTGGCTCTCCGCGCGAAGTGAAGAGCCTCAGCGATGACCAATTGCTGCAACTGGCAGGGGAGATCCGGGAAGCGCTGTGCGACATCGTTTCGGATCGTCCGGCGCACTTTGCGAGCAACCTGGGCGTTGTCGAGCTGTGCATCGCGCTGCACACGGTGTTTGATTTTTCGAAGGATCGGCTGATCTGGGATACGGGTCACCAGATTTACCCGCACAAGCTGGTGACGGGGCGGTATCCGCAGTTCAAGACGATCCGCCGGCGCGGGGGGCTGATGGGCTACCCCAATCCGGAGGAGAGTGAGTACGACCTGTTCATGACGGGTCATGCCGGTGCCAGCGTGTCGACGGTGCTGGGTCTGAAGACGGGTGACGATCTGCTGCGTCCGGACGAGAACCGGAAAGCGGTTGCGGTTCTGGGAGACGGGGCTCTGCCGTCGGGGGTGGTGTTCGAGGCGATCAACAATGCGGCGGAGCTGAACAAGGACCTGCTGGTGGTCCTGAATGACAACAAGATGGGAATCTGCCCGCGGGTGGGTGGGCTGGCGCGGTACCTCGACAATGCCCGAGTGGCTCCGTTTTACAACGGGCTGAAGAAGGATGTCAGCTGGTTGTTGAACAAGGTGCCGGTCGTGGGTGAGTCGGCCGAGAAGATGCTTGGCCACTTCAAGGATGCGGTGAAGGGCTTTTTGCACGGGGGGATGCTGTTTGAGGAACTGGGGTTCCGGTACATCGGGCCGGTGGACGGGCATGACCTGTTCGCGTTGCGCGAATACTTCGAGATGATCCGTGATGTGAAGGGGCCGGTGCTCTTGCACGTCTTCACGGAGAAGGGTCGCGGGTTCAAGCCGGCGGAAGAGGATCCGGTGCAGTTTCATACGCCGGCACCGTTCTGTCGCAGCGAGGATGACAGTGGCGTGGTGTACCTGCCGAAGCGATCGGCTCCGGCGTACACGGACGTTGTGAGCGACGCGATCCAGGAGGCGATGCAGAACGACCCGCGGGTGTGCGTACTGACCGCCGCGATGTGCGAGGGGAACAAGCTGGGGACGATTCGTTCGGAGTTCCCGGACCGGTTTTTCGACACGGGCATCTGTGAAGGGCACGCGGTGGCATTCGCGGGGGGGATGGCGAAGGCGGGGATGCGGCCGATCGTCGACATTTACAGCACGTTCCTGCAGCGGAGTTTTGACCACATCTTCCAGGAGGTGTCGCTGCAGAATCTCCCGGTGACGTTCTGCATGGACCGGGCCGGGCTGTGCGGTCCGGACGGGCCGACGCATCACGGTGTGTTCGACAACTCGTACATGCGCGTGTTTCCCAACATCGTGGTGACGGCGCCGGGCGATGCCGCGGATGTGACGCCGCTGCTCGAGTTCGCGTTGTCGCACGATGGTCCGGTTTCGATCCGCTATCCGAAGGCGACGGCGCAGACCATTGAACGGACGGTGGCACCGGTCGAACTCGGGAAGGGGGAAGTGATCCGCTGGGGGACGGACGGGGCGTTTCTGGCGTTCGGCTCGCTGCTCGAAAACGCGCTGTCTGCGGCGGATCAACTGCGTGAGGAAGGGATCGACGTGGCCGTGGTGAATGCACGGTTTTTGCGTCCCCTGGATACGGACTTGCTGGCGAAGCTGCTCGACGAGTGCGAGTTCGTGGTGACGGTCGAGGAGAACACGCTGAGCGGTGGCTTCGGGTCGGCGGTGCTTGAGGCGGCGAACGACATGGGGCTGCCGACGCGGAAACTCCGGCGGTGCGGATTGCCCGACCGCTACATCGAGCACGGCGACCGAGCGGAGCTGCTGGCGGAACTGGGGCTGGATGCGGCGGGACTGGCGGAGGTGGCGCGGTCGCTGTCGCGCAAGAGTGAACGTCAGTCCGCCTGATCGTGCTTTGCTTGTGCGGGTCGCTTAAGGTGGTCGGGGGACCGCGCGGGTGTCTCGCATCAGCCGAAGTTGAAATTCAGAATGTGCGGCTCTAGTCTGGCGTCGCGCCGGTTTGCGTGCGGAGTTCACGGCCGGTGTTGGTTTTCTGCGCAGTCGTTCTGGCCAGCCGAGTGAATTTCATGCGAATCTTGCGAAACCTCACTGCCTGTGTGGTGGCGGTGGTGCTTGTGGGGCTGGTTCTGTCGCCGGGCTGCAGTCGGGAGGCGGGTGTCCGGCGGATCATCATTCTGACGAATGGTCCTGATCCGTTCTGGGACACGTGCGAAGCGGGCGCGAAGGCCGCAGAAATCGAGCTGAATCTGAGGGAACAGGGGTTCGTGGTGGATTTCCAGCGGGGGAACTTCACGGACAAGGCTCAGATCGACATGCTCAAGCAGTATGTGATTGCCGGGGACGTCGCTGCGGTCGGGATTTCGGTGTTCAACCCGGAGAGCCGCAATCTCGCGACCGAGATGCGGACGCTGCAGGAGCAGGGGGTGAAGGTGATCACCATCGACAGCGATCTGAACCGGGCCAGCTACCGGGATGCGCGTCACGCCTATCTGGGGACGGACAACATTATCGGAGGTCGCGAACTGGGTCGTGCGGCGGCCGCACTGTCGCCGGGAGGAGCGAAGTTTGCGTTCTTCGTGGGAGACCTGGGTGTTTCGAACGCGGTCGAGCGGATGCAGGGTGAGCTCAAGGC
>CAZUXX010000514.1:0-3335 GCA_964624215.1 uncultured Planctomycetaceae bacterium | reverse complement strand
GTTCGAGATCCTGGCCAAACGCCTGCCATTCATCGGGAACACGAGCGCGATCATGGTGCAGATCGCCCGCGACGCTCCGCCACGCCCGGGGGAACTGTACGACGGAGTCGATCCGGAGCTGGAGGCGCTCTGTCTGCAGATGCTCAGCAAGACGCCATCGGAGCGTCCCGCTTCAATGAACGAAGTGGCGGAGCGGCTGACGGTGATTCATCAGCAGTTGGCTGAAGCGGCGGCGCTGGGTGGGCTACGCATTCGGACGGATCCGGACAGCCACTCGACGTCCGGACACCGCCCCGCAACAACAGTCGCCGCTAAGCGGGTCAGATACGCCGGGATGCGGCTGGCGGCTCTCTGCCTGCTGGGAGGGGTCACCCTGCTGGGAGCTCTGGGGGTGATTCTTCATCTCCAGGGAGAAAAAGGCTCTGTCGTGATCGAGGCGTCTCCGGAGATTCAACAGAGCGTTTCGGTGACGGTCCTCCGCGACGGGAGTCCATCTGTCGAGGGGTGGGAAATCGCGCCGGGAACGCGCAACACACGCGTCATTCGCACAGGACGGGTCGAAGTGACGCTCCCGGGCGACGCCCGCGATCGACTGACGATTGAGAGGATGAGTGAGCATGCGACGCTCAGCCGCAACGGGAGACTCCTGTTCCGGATCTCGCGCGTGCCCGATGAGGCGCCCGCTGCCCCCCTCGCAGACACCTGGTTGTCGAGAATCCCGGATTGGGTTGATCCCGAGGCGCATCGCCAGGTCGCCGAATGGGTGATTCGTCGGGGCGGTCAACCCTACCTGATCGGGCTGACCGGCGAGCAATTGGGTGGACCGAACGATGTCAGGAAACTGCCGCTGGCGCCATTTCGGGTGGTGCACGTTTCGTTTTTCAATCAAGACGTCACACCGGTCGAACTGGAGCAACTTGGGCCAGCTCGGGGACTCTCGTCTCTGCGCATCGAGCAGACGGATCTCTCGCCCGCCCATCTGCAACGCATTGCGTCCCTTGAAGGACTCAAGCGAATCTGGCTGCAGTGCAATGTGACGGCCAACGACGTTGACGACGACGACATCGCCGCCCTGCTGGCGGCACAACCGAATCTGGAATCTTTAACCCTGGCGAATTTCCCCGTGGACGGCAGCTTCCTTCGTTCACTGCCTGAGCGGCCTCGATTGAACGATCTGAGGCTGACGCAGGGACGATGGACGGGACCGCTCGCGCCCCGATTGCGTGACGATCTGGCAGACCTCCTGCAGTCGATCATGATGCGCTTCTGGCTCAACCTGAGCGGCCAACAGAAGCTCTCGCCGGAACTCCTCGCCGGTCTGTCCAAGGTCGAAACTCTTGTCCGGCTCGACGCCTCGTACTCGCGAGGATTGAGCGATCAGCTTTCGGCGCTGGCCAATTTGCCGGACCTCCGAGAACTCCATATCGGCAACGCCGGTCTGGACGACGACGACGCCCGGGCCCTTCAGGCTTTCACGCGGTTGCAGATTCTCGATGTCAGCGGTAACGCGATCAGCGACGCAGCCGTGGCCGAACTGCGCGCGGCACTTCCGGATTGTGAGGTGAAATTCGGAATGTCATCAGGCGATACCGCGGCGCCCGCAGACCAGGACAGCGAATGAGCGATCGTTCCGTACCGCATCACATACGGATCGGAGTTCCACGCACTCAGGCGAATGAATGCGGCGATGTCACTGCTCATCCACTCTCCTCAGCCGCTCCTCAAGCTCATGCCGAAAGCCTCCCAGAAACCGCCGCACCGTCCGTTCCGATTTCGGCGATGTCCGGAATGGGTTGCCCCTGCAGACGCAGTTCGAGCATCTGTCGCCGAAGCGGATCGAGCTCACGCATCAGAAATTCCACCTCGTCCGAGAGAGCCACCGCCTCTTCGTCCGTCGGCTCTTCGCCCAGAGCGGCGTCCGGATCCAGCGGTTCATCCCGCGCAAGGCTCCGTTTCTGCTGGCGGTAGTGCTCCGCCTTCTTCAGCAGCTTGTGCCGCGTGATCGTCGCCAGCAGGCTCCACAAATCCCCGGCCCGCTCGATGACGTACTCACCTTCGCGAGCCCGCACGAAAAACGAGCGAAACGCCGACTGCACGATGTCGTCGGCGTCGACCCTGCGGGACATTCTCTGCGAGAGCCGGGCTCGGGCCAGAGCAATCAGCCGCTCCAGATACCTCTGGTGCACCTCCCGCGCCGCTTCCTCATCTCCGCTTTGTACGCGTTTGAAAATATCTCGCGTCTCAAAATCTCGCATGACTTGGCTGGTAAGGCAGGAAGACGCTTGGGAGCGGGCCCCTCGACGACGGTCTGAAGTGTAGACGATTCAGCGACGCACTTCGCCGTGAATTTCATACACAGCAGGGTCTGAAGCTCCCGCGGCAGACGTTCTTGTCGACGGAGTCCCTCAGCGTGCGGACGATGCGCTCCGTCATCGACGCCCTCACCCCAAACTGAGGGAATCCGGGGGCCGCAAGACGAGGAGGACGCGGTGCCCCTGCACGGGTCTTGTCTGGCAGCAATCAGGAGACGTGGACGCATCACGACAGGCGGCCCATCTATTGCAGACGAGGAAGAGACGCCATCCCGTAAGCCGCTGCGCTCCCCCTGGTTGCTACGGCCCTGGCTAGAGGTCGTCGCTGGATTCGATCGGCAACAATCTCACGTCGCTGTCACTTTCAAGCGTTCGCGAGTCGAACCGCTCGTGGATAGGCGCAACATCGTCGTCGGAGATCGTCTGGCGATCGTCACTGCGACTGGCGCAAATCTCCGCCAGCCGCAGCGGTTCCGTCTGCTCGGAACTCTCGCCGGAAGGCGGGGCGGCATCGCCCGGCCCGAGATGGATCCGAAACTTCACGCTGGCAACTGCCAGTTCGTCTCCCGGGAGCAGGGCACCACGCGTCACGCGCTGGCCATTCACCCGTGTCCCGTTGGTGCTGCCAAGATCACGCAGAAAGAGAAGGCCATCTGTTCTGGTCAACACGCAGTGCAACTTCGAGACGCTGCTGTGGTCGATATACACATCACATAGGTCGCGCTTGCGACCGACCAGCGTCACATCCCGATGGATTGTGATCGGCTTTGAGCCGTCATCGGGAATCAGCTGCGCAATCATTCGGAAAATGCCAGTAGCGTCGGCATGTGAGAAATCAGCAGACGGGAACACTTATATTCTCGGGTGGTCGGAAGCGTTGTCAATGTCTTTCCGATAGCGCACAAAGGAATTCCCGTCGCTTCGCAGTCACTCCTGTCACAATCGCGGCAGCTTCCCACGTAGTCATTCAGGGTGATTGCAGTACCAGGAGCGACCCGGAGGAGTAAATCGCGATCGCGTCGG
>CAZUXX010000513.1:0-3369 GCA_964624215.1 uncultured Planctomycetaceae bacterium | reverse complement strand
CTCGATCCCCCGCGCAACCTGGTACTGATCCTCGCCGAGCAGGGCGTCAAGCTCTTCGGACGACAGCCGGCTCAGATCACTTTCTTCCGCCCGCGGGTTGATGCAGAACCCCGCCAGCGGTGTCCCCGGGTCGTCACTCGCTGCGAGTTCGTAATACCCCAGGTCGACTGCATCGCGGATAACAAGTTCCTCCTGATCAGCCGGGAGCGTCAGATTCGACACCTTGAACCGGGGCCGCTTCAGCCGGAAGGTCCGCGGGAAACCGACCGGATCGAGCCGCAGCACAACCTCTTCCCCCGCGTCGTAGTTGTATCGGTTCTCCGAGGCCCGCGCGAGGTACAGCGTCATCGACTCGGCAAACGCTATATACGGCCAGACGACCCCGTCGGTGATCGATGCGAAGTTATTCCACCGGCTCAGAACGCCCCGTGCCGGATCCACCGCGGTATGAAACATCACCACCCGCCCGCGACCGTAAGCCCGCTCGGTGATGGCCGGCGACTGGTCTTCATCCGTAAACCGGGCGAGCACCGAGGCTCCCGCAGACGCCTCGGTCTTGTAGAACCGGTTGATGTAGAAGTCGTTTTCAAAGATCGGAAGCCCCTGGTCCCGGTCCAGCTTGCGAAACAGAGAGTGTGTCCGGTTCTCGACATTGATCCGCCGGTTCGGTCGAAAGCTCGGTGCGACCAGCGAGGCCGGGAGCAGCGCCTGCGCCTGAGCACGGTTGTACGATCGTGGCTGGATTTCATCACTGCCGAGGACGAATCCGGCTCCGCCCCCCCCTTCGACGAACTCCGCAATCCGCTGCCACTCACTGTCGGGAAGCGAGGGAACATTGAGAAAATAGGCGACGTCAAACTTCCCCAGATTCGCATCACGGAGTCGGGTCAGCGGGACAAACGTCACCCGGAACTTTTCCAGACCGGGGTTCAACAACGTCATCCAGCGATCCGCGACGGAGGCCGACGGCGCTGTCACCAGCACCCGCGCCGGTGCCCGCACGTTGACGGCAAACGAGCGCACGTCATCAAACGCCAGCGGGTCGCTTGCCACCAGCCGTACCTCGCCGACAACAATCGGCCGGGTCAGTTCGGAAAGCAGCGGGAACGGGACCCACGTCCCTGCCGCCCCGGCGGGCGAGACCGTCCGCGAGTGCAACCGCTGCAACGGATCGCGTGAGAGATCGTTCAATTCCAGAGTCACCTCACCCGAATCGGGCCCGGTTGTAGTCATCAGGGCCGAGACCGACAGGCTGCCGCCGCGCGGAATCACCTCTCGTGAGAGTTCCAGATCCGTCACTCCGCGGTTGATCGGATCTTCTTCACCGACATCGACAACGAAGACATTGACGGTCTTCAGCCGTTCGATTTCCCGTTGCAGCGTCTTCGACGATCCGGTCCTCCACGCCGAGCGACTGAGGTCCGTAAAGACGTAGATCCGGCGGAGAAACCGGTCGCGGCGGACGTCTTCAGGAACGTTCCCCTGCTCTTCGAGCGTTCTCTGGCGATCGTCCTCGTGCGCCAGAAGGCATGCCCGAATCCGATCGTTGAGCGGCAGGTTCACCGGCGTCGTCTGCAGCGCACCCAGTCGGGCCTGAGCCGCTCCCGTCGTCTGCTGGAACAGCACCAGATTGTCCTGGCTGGTATCGACAATCGCCACACGGCTGCCGGCCGGCAGCTCTGCCAGATGCTCGGCCGCGAGCGTCCGGGCAACATCCAGACGGGTCTGGCCCGCCTGCTGGTAGTCCATGCTCAGGCTGGTGTCGAACAGCATGATCGCCGCCACCGGAAGATCCAGTTCAGCCGCGGCGGGAGGCGCCTTGATCTCTCCCGCGATCCGCTGTTGATACGGACATCCAACCAGCAGCAAAAGCCCCAAAAGCGTCGCCCCGGTGGTCCACCCGCGCGCCTGGGCCCGCTTGAGATTCCATTCGTGACGCGGAAGGCCCCGCGTTCGCCAGCGATGCAGCAGAAAAAAGTACACCGCCACACCACACGCCACCACTCCCAGAAACACGCTCCACTCGAACACAGAGAATGAGTAATCGGCCGCAGGAAGGGACGGTCGCGTGAGCGCAGCCACCAGGGCAGTAATCGCCAGCACCCGCAGCAGCATCAGCCACCAGTGTCGCAGCCGCATCCGCCGCAGATTCTGCTTGCGTCGCTGCTGGATCAGCCGCAGCGCAGGGAACGGCATCTTGCGCGGCTTCTGCTTCATCAGCAGATGCAGAACGACTGGCACCGCTGCCAGCAGAAATCCGTACAGGATCGCCGGGTTCAGGAACGTCATCGCGCAGAACGGTTCGCTGGGAAGTGCAACGACGGAGCACACGCCGCAACAGCAGGGTTACTCGTGTTCATGCTCCTGACCCGGTAGGTGCAGCTGGTCGACGTGGATGTGGATCTGGGGTCGACTCTTCAACAGGCACTGAAAGCCCGTGTCGGTGCAGTTGCCGCCATCGATGTAAAACGATTCCAGCAGGGGAATCTGCCTCACCGAATCCAGAGCATCATCACTGATCGGTGCCCCCATCACATGCAGGAAGCGCAGATTACTCGCCTCGGTCAGGTGAGCAATGCCCGCATCAGTGACGTTTTCGCTCTCAAACCGCAACAGCGTCAGCAGCGGCAGTTTCACAATCGCGGCCAGCCCGGCGTCGGTGAACTTCCCCGACGGCAGATTCACGATCTCCAGCGTCGGTGACGCGGCCAGCACCTCCATCCCGGCATCGTCGATATCGACATCCAGAACGACGTGCCGCAGCAAGGGGAACTCGTTGAGCAGCCGCAGATCTTCGTCCGTGAGTTCCGTCGAGACGAGCTTGAGGACCTCCAGCTTCTCGCCCCCCTCACGCAACATCTCGAACTGCTCCCGCGAGACAGGCACCCGAGTGGCAATCTCGGTAGTCGCCCCCTCACGCAGGGCAGAAACCTGCTCCTCCCAACTTGGCGGAGGAGGTGCTTCCGGTTCGGCCGCCGCTTCCGGCGCCGGCGGCGGCGACTGCGGACACCCGCACATCAGAACCAGGAGCCCCACCAGACAAGATAGACGCATAATCATAGGAGGAATCGCAAGACAGACGTCACTCGGGCTGCCGGCGACTCCCGCTGGCCCCGGACCAGCCCGCTCCGGCAACACGGCAGAGCACTCGCAGCCATTTCGTCCAGGGTTCGGTCTTGAGGAGGAAGTCCGACACACCGGCAGCTTCCAAGCTAGCGATCTCCTCACGTGTGGCATAGCCACCGATCGCGACGAGCGCCAACTGCCCCGGATCCACGCCGTGCCGGTGGAGCGCGTCGACGAACGACTGGCGCAGCAACGCATCGGCCGCGGGGGCCCGATCCCGGCGGTGCTGCGCCAGTTGGGGTC
>CAZUXX010000512.1:0-3371 GCA_964624215.1 uncultured Planctomycetaceae bacterium | reverse complement strand
AGCGACGCCGGACGCGACAGCGGCAGTCCCAGCTCCAGCTTGCGCTTCAGCATCCGCGCATCGAACAGCTGGTGCAGACGGTTCTCGCGACTGAGACGGTCGATCAGCTGGTCAACGAGCTCTTCCCGGCTTCCGGTCTCCCGCAACTGAGTCAGTTCGGAGTACAGATCCTGCGGCATGATGACGTCCTGAGCAGCGCCAATTCGAATAGGAACTCTTGATTGTAGTCGCTTCGCACGGCAAGCGCGAGGGTAACGGCTGCAGACAGCACCACTGCCGGTCTCTGCACGACATCGCCTGCTCTCGCACAACCGGTGAAACTCACGCGATCCCCGCCTCCGTCACATCAGTCCTCACCCCGCTCCCCGCCCCCTCCACTTCCTGCGAACCCCAAGCCGCTCCCTTCACTTTTTCCTCCCGACCGTGTATTCAGACGTCCCGACACCCGTCACCGTTTGGACTCGGTCGAACCCCAGAGGACTCCATGTCAGTTGGATTCGGAATCGTGGGAACCGGCATGATCGCCGGCTTCCATGCCAAAGCCATCGCCGCCATCCCCGACGCACGTCTGGTCGGGGCTTTCGATACCGTCGCCGAACGGGCCGATAAGTTCGCCGCCGACAACGGCTGCACCGGCTACGGCGACCTCGACGCGATGCTCGCCAACTCCGACATCGACATCATCACGATCTGCACGCCCAGCGGGGCTCATCGCGACCCCGCCGTTGCCGCTGCAAAAGCCGGCAAGCACGTGCTGGTCGAAAAGCCTCTCGAAATCACCCTCGCCCGCTGCGACGACATCATCAACGCCTGTAACGAGGCCGGCGTAAAGCTCGGGGCGATCCTCCCCTCTCGGTTCACCGGAGCCAACCTCGCCCTCAAGGCCGCGATCGACGCCGGTCGCTTCGGCAAACTCACCCTCGGCGACACCTACGTCAAATGGTGGCGCACCCAGGAGTACTACGACAGCGGCGGATGGCGGGGCACCTGGCAGCTTGACGGCGGCGGCGCCTACATGAACCAGGCGATCCACAATGTCGATCTGCTCCGCTGGTTTATGGGAGATGTCACCGAGGTCTGCGGCCTCACGGCAACCATCGCCCACGAGCGAATCGAAGTCGAAGATGTCGGCTCCGCGGTCGTCCGGTTTGCCAACGGCGCCTTGGGCACGCTCGAAGCCTCCACCAGTGTCTATCCCGGCCTGCTCAAGAAAACCGAGATCCACGGAACCGAAGGCTCCGCCATCGTCGAGCAGGACGACATCCTCCTGTGGGACTTCAAGAATCCGCACCCCGACGACGATCGGATCCGTACCGAGTTCGCCCCGAAAGCCGCGAACACAGGGGGAGCCGCCGATCCGGCTGCCATCTCCTTCGTGCCCCATCAGCGGCAGTTCGAGGACTTCATCGCCGCTGTTCGTGGCGAGAAAGATCTCGCCATCGACGGACTCGAAGGCCGCAAGAGCGTCGAGTTGATCCTCGCAATCTACCAGTCGTCATGGACTGGCCAACGCGTTTCACTCCCGCTCCAGCAGGATCCCGAACGTCCCGCATAGAGCCTGTTCAGAACCGGATCCTCCGGACCTGTCCATCACACGAAAGCCGGGGTCAGGTTGCCTGAAGTGGTTGCGATCTCCAGCACCGCTTCTCCGGCAATCTGTCCCCGGTTGACCGCAGACGGGTGCGCTTCCCCCGACCTCGATCGACGGCCGACCTCACAAAGCTCGCGAAGCAGCCACTCGCTCAATCCGTCCGCCGCTGCCAGTACAGCCGGTCCGTCGTGACCACTCCCCGCCTGAGCGCACAGTTCAGGCACAGCTTCTCGTCACCGGTCTCCAGGTAGATTTCCCCCGGTACGATCTGGTGGAAGTAATCCTTGCCGGGGTCCTTCTGGTAGCAGTACTGCCGCTCTCCTCCTCCCTGGATCCGCACCTGCACCGCCTGTTGATCCGGCAGGTACAGCCGCAGATCCTGCGGACGGCCCGGAGATCCCGATGATCCGGTTGAACCGTTGTTGTGATCCATCGTTTGACTACGCAGTAAGTGCAGGTGACTCAGCCGTCGATTGTATCCGTCGGCTCAGGGACGCAACGGAACTCCGCCCCGGGACAACCACCGCACGCCTTCAACGCCTCCGCATACGCAGCAGTCACGGCGATCGTGCCGCGTTGCCCCCGGGGACAGCTCAGAAGGAATCGATCTCCATCGCACCCATACCCTCACCGCTGCCCGACATCCGACCAGCCCCTTCCCTCGCCGACTGACGCAACGCCCGACTCGCGCGCCTGCGACAATGCTCCGCCCGCTCCCGTCCGATACGGCTGACCAACCACCTGCATCGGGTTCAGAGAGACCCCTCCCAGGAGCCCCAGCACCACCCGCGAGCGATCCGTCGTCGCCGACAGCGACTCCACCGTCTTCGGTACCGGGAAGGCCGGCAGCACAATCGTCGGGTCGAGCAGCGTCTCCATCGACCAGTTCAGCCGCCGTGCAGCGTCCTCCCGATTGAGCAAGGCAGCGACGACGGCCAGATCAAACACATTCTGCAGTTCTGCAAACACCGCTGACCACTTCGCCAGCTCGGGGTAGTGTTCCGTGAACAGTTCCGCAAACCTCTCCGTCGAACGCCGGGTAAACGGAGCATCCGAGCGATCCCCCGCTCCGTCCGTCCGCTCATCCTGCGCCAGCACCTGCACCCGCTGCCCTGCAAGATGGAAGGCCAGCTTCTCTTCATCCGCTTCGATCGGAGCATACAGAGGCTCGAACCACCATCGCTGAATGCTGTTCCCCTGCGGGGAGAGCAGCGATAGCTGACTCCGCACACCCCGCACTCCGGGATTCTCCTTCCCCAAGGCAATCAGCTTCATCCGGTAATCCGCCTCAACCAGCACCTGCGCAAAATGCGAATCGGCTGGAACACCGAAGATCGTCACATCCTGCTCTCCGAGCAGACGTGCCATCTCGGAATAGCGGGCCAGGGCCACGTCCCGCGGAGCCGGCGTACTGTTCGACGCCAGCCATTCCTGCAGTCGTTCCAGATTCTCGGCCCGCGGATCGATCGAGCAGCCGATCGTCCCGCCCCGCCCGGCACCCCAGCGAAGTGCACAGGCCAGATCGTCCAGCCGCAGGGGCGGTCGGCCCGTCGTCACGCCACGCATGCGACCCGTCGCATCCGGAGCAAAGCCCTCCGCCGGTCCGGCGAGCAGCACATCCCCCCGCTCCGGATCGAGAAAGACGTAATCGATCTGCTGCAGTCCGTACAGATGCAGCACCGGCTCCGAAACGGACTCGAAGCTCCCCGCAGACTTCAGCTCCCGTTCCAGTCCCCGCAAAGACACCACCCGCTGCTCGCTGAAACTCCACAGCCCCTGA
>CAZUXX010000511.1:406-3399 GCA_964624215.1 uncultured Planctomycetaceae bacterium | reverse complement strand
GGACCAGCTACTACCGGCGGACATGGGGGTACTGTCTCCCCCATTCCCGACTCATGGCGCTGCGCCCCGGCCGGTACCACGCCTGGATCGATGCAGAACACGACGACGGAGGCTCACTCTCGTACGGGGAGGCCGTGGTGGGATCCGGGACAGCCGATGTGATCCTCTCGGCTCACATCTGCCATCCGGCACAGGCCAACGACAACCTGAGTGGGATGGCGGTGCTCACGGCCGTGTGTGAGCAGATCGGACCGGTTGGGCCCCCGCTGCGGGCGCTATATCTGCCCGGTGGCATCGGCTCGCTGGCATGGTTGTCCCGGAACGAGGCTGAGGCGCACAGGGTACGTGGCGGGCTCACGCTGGCCTGTCTGGGCGACCCGGCGGGGCTCAGATTAAAGCGAACACGCCGCGGGACCACGCTCGTCGACCGAGTGGGGGACCTCGTGGCCCGCGACATGGGCGTCGAGTTGGGCCACGTCGCGTTCGACCCGTACGGGTTCGACGAACGGAACTTCTCGTCCCCCGGGTTCGATCTCCCCTTCGGCTCCCTCACCCGGTCACCTCATGGTGGCTACCCCGAATACCACTCCTCCGACGACTCGATCGACCTGATGGACGCCGATCGTCTCGCCGAGGCGGCGGAGTTCGCATACCGTTTCGTCGCTGTGATGGCGGCCAACCGGACACTGGTTCGCACCGAGCCCCGCGGTGAGCCCCAACTGGGCAAACGTGGTCTCTACGGCGCCGTCGGCGGGCTCAGGTCACGCCCCCGATTCGAGTCGGCGCTGCTGTGGGTGGCCAATCTCGCCGATGGTGAGCACGACCTGGTCGATGTCGCACTGCGCTCGAGTCTTCCGTTTTCCGACGTGGCCGAAGCTGCCGACGCCCTGACGGAAGCCGGGGTGACTCAAGAGGCCGGCCAGGCGGACTCCCACTCGACATCGGGGTAGCTAGCGTCCCTCTCGTTCAACATTGGCTGCAGCGGCCATTCGATTGCCAGCTCAGGATCGTCCCAGCGAAGCCCTCGCTGCAGTTCCGGCGCATAGACATCTCCCATGAGGTAGGCGATCATGGTGCTCTCCTCTAGCACTTGATAGCCGTGAGCGAATCCTTCCGGCACGTAGCGCATCAGGTCGGGGCGGTCTAGGACGAATCCCTCCCAGTGCCTGTGAGTGGGGGAGGAGGGTCGGAGATCGACCACGACGTCGTAGATGGCCCCGCTGAGGCAACGCACGAGCTTGACCTCCGCGTGTGGTGGCAGTTGGTAGTGGAGACCGCGGAGAATCCCGCGCGCATGGTTGAAGGCCAGGTTGTGCTGGGGGAAGCGCGAGGCCAACCCCCGGGCGGAGAACGCCTCTTGGTCGAAGGAGCGCATGAACCAGCCCCGATCGTCGGCATGTCGGTCGGATTCGACGAGGTACACCCCATTCAGAGCGGCTTCGCGGAACTTCACGGCCCCTCCCCCGATGCATCGTTCGTCGACATCATCCTCCCTCGGCCAGCCGAGACTTTGCCGATGCTACCGGGTGCCCCCCACGGTCGATCCGACTAATCTGGTGTTGGGACTTCGCGTCCGGAAGGAGTCTCTAAGGGGTCCGGACACGAGAATTGGGGGTATTTCCTTATGGGCGAATTGACGAGACGTGTCCTCGTGACGGGAGCGCGCGGTTACATCGGCAGTGTTCTCACCTCGCACCTGGCGTCTGATGGCTATGACGTGGTGGGGATCGACCTTGACCTCTATCACCGCTCCCGGTATCCCGGGGGCGAGCAGGAGTTCCGGCCTTGGGATGCACGCACGGCCCGCGAAACCGACTTCGCCGGCTTCGACGCAGTCGGACATCTGGCCGCCCGCTCCAATGATCCACTGGGCGACCTCGACCCGACGCTCACCTACGAGATCAACCATGAAGCAACCGTCCGCTGCGCCGAACTGGCGAAGTCGGCGGGTGTGGCGCGCTTCGTCTTCGCTTCATCGTGTTCGCTCTATGGAGCGTCTTCGACGTCGGACCTTCTCGACGAGACCGCTCCCATGGCCCCCGTCACGCCTTATGCCGAGACCAAGGTGTCAGCCGAGAAGGCACTCTCCGATCTCGCGGACGACACCGTCTCGCCGACCTATCTCCGCAATGCAACCGTCTACGGGCCCTCGCCGGCGTTGCGACTCGACATCGTTGTAAACGATCTCTGTGCTTCAGCCGTCGCCACCGGTGATGTGCTTCTCTAGTCCGACGGACAGGCGTGGCGACCCCAGGTCCACGTGACCGACGTGGCCCGAGCCGTGGCCGCGGTCCTGGAGGCGGATCGGGACGTGGTCCACGACGAGGCGTTCAACGTCGGCCGCAGCGACGACAACCTGCGGGTGATCGACATCGCCCATCTGGTGGCGGATGCGGTCCCCGGCAGCCGGGTGGTCTTCTCCGAAGAGGCGTCGAACGATCCCCGCAGCTACCGGGTCGACTTCTCCAAGGCGGAGACCAAGCTCACCGGCTTCACCCCCAACTGGACTGTGGCCGAAGGAGTCAAAGAGCTGGTCGCCCGTTTCCGGTCCGATCGCCTGTCCCGGGAGGACTTCATGAGGTACCGTCGGCTCGCGGAGATCAAGCGTCTGATGTCCGAAGGACGGCTCAAGGGGGACCTGACATGGGCTTGAAGTGCCGTAACTGCGGCGCCTGGGCCGACATCGAGATGGTCGATCTCGGGATGTCGCCGCTGTGTCAGGACTTCCTCAGCGAGGAGCGGTTGAGCACCTTCGAGTACTTCTACCCGCTCAAGGTGTTCGTCTGCGACACCTGTTGGCTGGCGCAACTAGGGGAGTTCGCCACACCCGACGAGATCTTCTCGGAGTACGCCTATTTCTCGTCGTACTCCGACAGCTGGCTCGACCACGCCCGTCGGTACGCGGAGACGATGGTCGGACGTCTCGGCCTCGACGGGCATTCGTTGGTCGTGGAGCTCGCCTCCAACGACGGGTACCTGCTCCGATGGTTCCG
>CAZUXX010000511.1:0-396 GCA_964624215.1 uncultured Planctomycetaceae bacterium | reverse complement strand
GGTCGTCGACTTCTTCAGCACGTCCCTGGCGGCGCGGCTGCGTTCCGAGGGCGTGCAGGCCAACCTGATCGCCGCCAACAACGTGTTGGCGCAGGTCCCCGACCTCCATGCGTTCGTAGGCGGCATCCCGGAGATCCTGGCCCCTGATGGCGTCGTCACGTTCGAGTTCCCCCACCTGGTGAGGCTCATCGAGGAGAACCAGTTCGACACGATTTACCACGAGCACTTCTCCTACTTCTCGCTCGGGACGTGTCAGGACATCTTCGGTCGCAACGGTCTCGAGATCTTCGACGTCGAGGAGTTGCCGACTCACGGAGGATCGCTGCGTCTCTTCCTGCATCACGCCGACGACGACGTTCACCAGGTGACCGATCGGCCGGCGCAGATGCTGGAAGC
>CAZUXX010000510.1:0-3403 GCA_964624215.1 uncultured Planctomycetaceae bacterium | reverse complement strand
AAAGAGAACTCACTCACGCAACCCAAGTGTGAACAGAAAACCCGGCTGTGGAACGGATCCCCTTTGCCGTGCAACGAGAAATTCTTCAATCGCGGGTTGACGGTCAACAGCAGCAGGCCTAGAAATCTCCCGGACCTGAACAGGTCAGTGCTCAAGTCGGCCTACGGCAGTCCGACGCACTTTATGACGTGCATTCGATTGCCTGCGCATCGAGCCGACGCCCGGGGACTTTGCTCCCCGCGACGAGATCGCCGCACGGCAGTCAGTAACGACAATTGAAATTCCCGGTCCGTTGTCCTGGTGAGCTGCGATCCTGGCCCGCCTCAAGCTTGCCGGCTGCGGACCGGGTACCCCCAACAGGGATATGACCCGGCCCGGGTGCGTTGGAGATGCGATCCTGGCCCGCCTCAATCTCCATGCCCCGGGTCGGGTCTCCTGTGGACGCTCGCGAGCCCCCGCCTGCATCAGACGGCTGGGACTCCTGGTTTGTCAATCCCTTCTGTTTTAGCGCACACCGCTTGTGCGGAACTTGCACAGCTCCCTCTTTCCCGCGCTGCAGGCCGATCACGCTCCAGGATACGATCGCGCCCGGATCCACGATCAAAAAATTCTGCTCCCCGGCGTTTCTTTCCTCGCGATCTCCGTGACCGATGCGCGGTGCTTGCGGCAGCAACCGCACGCAGGTTTTGATTGCGTCCGGGAGCATCGTCAGGTCACTGGTGGAATCATCCGACAGCGGCGAAGGCCGTTTGTTGTTCAAACGCCCCGGTGAATATCCTGTAGAGGATCTCTCTTGTCCGGGAGGGAGCTCGGCTACGATCGGTCCCCCCGGTTGACAGGCCGGTCCACGGGTACAGCAGTTCCACGGGAGGGTTTGATGCCGGCGCTGGCGTTTGCACGCAACGAAGCTCCTTCACTGGGAGTCGAGATCGAACTGCAACTGGTCGACGCGACGACATTCGAGCTCACCAGTGCCATCGAGGCCGTTCTGGCCCGGCTGCCTGAGGATCTGCAGGCCCACGTCAAACCGGAGTTGATGCAGAGTTACCTCGAAATCAACACGCAGGTGTGCCGCTCGGTCGGAGAAGTGCGAGCCGATCTCACGCGGATCCTGAAGGAACTTCACAAGGTGACCGATGCGCTCGGCCTGCGGTTGTTCTGGGCGGGAACGCATCCGCTCTCGTCGTGGCGGCGGCAACAAATCACGGTCAATGACCGGTACTACCAGCTAGTGGAGCTGATGCAGGATATCGCCCGCCGGCTGGTCACCTTCGGACTGCACGTGCACGTTGGAGTCGAATCGGGTGACAAGGCAGTCATGATCTGTGATCGCCTGCTGCGGCATCTGCCTCTTTTGCTCGCCTTGTCTGCCAACTCACCGTTCTGGGAAGCCCGCCCGACCGGCATGCATTCCAACCGGTCGAAGATCATGGAGATGCTTCCGACCGCAGGTCTCCCGCCGCAGATGCGCAACTGGAGTGAATACACCTGGCTGGTCAATCACCTGGTGAGCACCGGGTTCATCCATACCATCCGCGAGATCTGGTGGGATATCCGCCCCCACCACAACTTCGGAACCGTCGAGATTCGCATCTGCGACATGCCGAAAAATCTGGATCATGTCCTTGCACTGACGGCTCTGGTGCAGTGCCTGGTGACGGCGATCTCCGAACAGATCGACGAGGGGACGTACCAGTCCGAATACCATCCGATGATGATCGCGCAGAACAAGTGGCGTGCTGCCCGCTACGGAGCTCATGCCAGTCTTGTCGACTGCGACGACTACGAGCAGTACTCCGTCCAGCAGGCCATTGACAAACTGGTCGATCGCCTGCTGCCGATGGCGGAACGGCTCGGCTGTGTTGACGACCTCGAACGTTGTCGGCGGCTGCCCTCAGAGACCGGCGCCCAGCAGCAACTCGATCTTTATGAGGCGTTTCACAGCCGCCGTCGCGTCGTCGAGGAAATGCTCGAGGCGAACGGCTGATCGTCGCCCCCACTCGGGGTGCGGACGACGACACCCGGACTGGTCGGGCCGATCGTTGGCTACTCCGTCGTCATCGAGCGGTCGCGATCGTCGACGTGCACGGTCTCGACGCAGGCCGACAATGCATACTGCGAGAGTTGTGCAAACTGGGCTGCGTGGATGTCGTTGAGGATCGCACAGCTGATCTCCTCGGTCGTCAGAATCTCGATGCGGACGAGCTCATCACACTCGAACGGAGTTCCTGTGATGGCATGCATCCCGCGGCCGCGGCATTCGATGTAATTGAAGTTGCGGGCTCCCCGCTCCTGAATCTTGTCGAGGATCAGATCGCGGAGGACCGAGTCGACGAGGATCGTAACTCGCTGCGCCTTGGTGAGGTTCATGGGACACCTTGTTTGAGGGAATGCTCCGGGCGGACGTAGAGGTCGACAGCCGGTGTCAGGTTACGGGGACGGCCGAGATGATCTTTTGCGCGATTTCGATGTAGATCGGGATTCCCAGAGTCACGTTCCAAGTGAAGGTCAGACCCAGCGATGCCGCCAGCGGTAACGTCGGGCTCGCTTCGGGAATCGCCAGCCGTTGCACCGCGGGAACCGCGATGTAGGACGCCGCACCGCACAAGACCGCAAACAGGGCGTACGTACCGATCTGGAACACGTGCTCGGTGAACAGGCTGTAGGCGTGCAGGACGCACATCCCGAATGTGGCAAACAGGGTCGGGGCCAGGATGCCGAATGCGATGAAGCTCCATCCCGCCGACTTCAGATCCTGCAGCCGCTGGCAGGCGGTCATCCCCATCTCCAGCAGGAACAGGCACAACGCACCCTTGAAGATGAACAGGAACAGGTGATTGGGCCCTTCAACGACGTGAGGATCCTCCAGTGCCTGTCGCCCGCTGATGAAGCCCACAATGAGTCCCCCGAACAGCAGAAACAGACCGGGATTCAGGAAGACCTCGTGCAGCAGCTTTGTATTGAGTCGCCCGCCCAGTCCGCTCAGAGTCGTCTCGGCTTCGGCAGATTCCTTCGGAGCCGCAGGCCCCTGGTAGTTCGGCTCGCCGGGCATGTTGCCGGCCGCGTCCATACCGCGACGCCGCAACCGCGCCACGAGAAACAGTCCCACGAGACATCCGGGGATCTCCATGACGGCGAGCATCACCGGCATGTAGCTGTCGTGCAGGATGTTCAGCGAGGCCAGGATGCCCAGGCAGGTCACGAATGTTCCCGCCGAGTCCGAGCCGTAGTAAGCACCGACGGTAACCGCATCGATTCGGCGCAGCGGCGTGAAGAGTCGCAGAATCCATGTCGCTGCCAGCCCGATGAAGCTGTTCGTCAGAAAGCCGACGGCTGCCAGTCCGCCGGCGATGGCCAGCTCCGAGGGGGGAAGTTTGGCCATCAGCTCGCCACCATGCCACCC
>CAZUXX010000509.1:3119-3408 GCA_964624215.1 uncultured Planctomycetaceae bacterium | reverse complement strand
CACCAGCGATCCGCACATTCTGGCGATTGGCGACGTCGCCGGCGAGCCGATGCTGGCCCACAAGGCGACGCGTGAGGCGAAAATTGTCGTCGAGTCGCTACTGGGACAGCCCGCGGAGTTCGATAACGTGGCGATTCCGGCGGTCGTGTTTACCGATCCCGAAGTTGCATGGTGCGGATTGACGGAGACACAGGCGACGGAGCAGAAAATCGATGTCAACGTCGTCCGGTTTCCGTGGGCGGCGTCGGGACGTGCCCAGACGCTCGGTCGCACCGACGGACTGACCAAG
>CAZUXX010000509.1:1158-3109 GCA_964624215.1 uncultured Planctomycetaceae bacterium | reverse complement strand
TTCGAGCCCGGGAGCGAACGGGTGCTCGGTGTCGGTATCGTCGGCCCCGGGGCAGGGGAGCTGATCGCCGAAGGGGTGTTGGCGGTGGAGATGGCGGCCGTGGCGCGTGATCTTGCCGAGTCGATTCACGCGCATCCGACGTTGTCGGAAACGATCATGGAGTCGGCCGAGGCGGCTTACGCCCAGGCGACTCACATGTACCGGCCGAAAAAGAAGTGAACCTGGCACGTCATCGCTCCGTTGTTGATGGTTTCCCCCCCCCCGCCAGACAGCGGCGGGCGACCGTTGGGCGGAGCGGCTTTCAACGGGCGGTCGCGGCAAGAAGGCGGAACGGATTGAGGCCATGAGACCCGGTGATTCCGCCCGCTGATGCCTCGGCGGGAGGGCAATGTGACCCCGGTTTGCGGAGGCTGAGCCATCCATGAAGCCCATGGCGATCTGTCCACGATGCAGTTGTCTGCTGAAGACGGATGCGAGCGGAGGAACTCAGGAGGGCTGCCCGCAGTGTTCAGGGGTACTGCACCGGGGGGGACCGGCGGTTCAGTTTGAGCCTCGTGAACCGGCGGCCCACATGGCCGGTGCGGCGAGTCCGTCCGTTCCCTCCTGTCCGGTGTGTCTGGCAGCGATGGTGGAGCAGTCCCGCACCGAGATGACGATCAGCTTTTGCTGCGCCTCGTGTGATGCCCGCTGGCAGGAACAGCGAGAGATGGCAACTGCGTCGGCCCCCGTGCCTGGTGCCACCCAGACGGCAGTGGTGCCTGTCGAGACACCGCGGACGGCTGGTGACCTGCAGCGGAGCATTCTGTACGGGCTCTCGATGCCCGAGCGGGTCGTTCGCAGTGCAATCGGTCTGACCGCTGGTGCCGCCCGAGAACTTGCGGAACTGGTGGTGCCTCCCGCGTTCAAAGACAGCACGTCGTACCGTATCGCGATCGACAACTCGCTGGGGTTTCTGGTCGAAACGATCGGCGGCGTCCCGAAAGCGGGTCGCCCTGAGGGAGATTCGGTCGACGACGGAGCCGCAGAGGCAGGCGAACACATTGCCCGCAAGGCGGTGGGGAATTTTGTGGACCTCGCCGGTCTGGCGACGCTGCATGTTTCTCCGATGTGGCTGCTGGCTGTTGTCAGTGATGTGGCGTACGGGACCCGCAGCTACACCCTCGAGCTCGCACGGGAACTTGAAGCACAGGGGGTCATCGATTCGTCGTCGACAGTGCACAATGTCGATGACCTTCTTGATGCCGTGCAGCGGACCTGCAACTCTGCGGCAAATGCCTTCGACAAGCCGCCTCTGTCCATCGACGAGTTGCGTGCGACGATCCGGGAGACACGGGAGTCGGCGGCACAGACCGATCTCCGGAAAATCCTGCCCGAGGCGGAAGTCCGACGATACTGGGAGGAGATGCGGGCGGCCGCGCAGCAGGCTGATGTCTCAATGCTCGGTGTCTCGGCCAATATCGCCATGCAGACGCTCGACCGGGTCAAAACCGTCGGGCAGGGAACACTCCTGGGGCTGAAGGTCGCCGGGGGCCTGTTGAACCGGACGGTCATCGGGCACTACCGCGACAGCCTCGTGCGTCTGCGTGAAAAGGGCTTCTTCCCGACCCTGGCGGAGTCTTGCGGGCCGTATGTCACTGCCGTCTGGAACAACTTCTCGACGGAGAAGAAGTCCTGGACCGAGACGCTTCTGGATCCCCGCCGGCTCGCGCGGTTATGGGGTCGGGCCGGCTCGCGGCTGAGCGATGAGAACAGTTCAGCGCAGCAGGACTGACCGAACCGGCACCACCGCCACACCGGACCACGATCTGCGCCCAATCCCGAGCCGTCACTGTGCCGGATCCCGACCGAAGACCAGCAGCGTGATGTCGTCGTTTTGCGGCCGGCCATCGGCGTGCTGACGGACATCTTCGCGGATGGTGCGGCCCAGTTCCTCGGCTGAGCCGCGGGATTC
>CAZUXX010000509.1:0-1148 GCA_964624215.1 uncultured Planctomycetaceae bacterium | reverse complement strand
CTGACCAGCTTTCGCAGGCGCTCCATTCCGTAGAGCTCGCTGCCGGGATTCATCGCTTCGCTGACGCCGTCGGTGTAGAGAACGAACTGGTCTCCCGCGGCGACGTCACGCTCAACAGTTTCGAAGGGGAAGTCTTCCATGACACCAATCGGAACGCCGATGGAGTCGTCATCGAATTCTTCGATCGATCCATCAGCGAGCCGGATCATCGGTGACATATGCCCGGCGTTGACGCAGCTGACCCGATGATTCACGGTGTCGAGAATTGTGAGCACGAAGGTGACGAACCGGCCTTCGACCGCGCGGGCGCACATCTGATTATTGATCCGCGTGACGGCTTCTCCGACGTCGTGCACCAGTTCGACGGTGCTGCGAACCACACTCGACATGCGGGACATGACCAGGGCCCCTGGAACTCCCTTGCCGGCGACGTCTCCGAAGGCAATTGCGATCTTTCCGCCCCCGATCGGGAAGACATCGTAGTAATCGCCTCCCACCGCCTGGGCGGACTCGTAGGCGGCAAAGAGTTCGTATCCGTCAGCCTTGGGCATGTCGCTGGGGAGCAGGGCCGCCTGCACGGACCGTGCGATCAGCATCTCGCTGTCCT
The DNA here is from genome assembly GCA_964624215.1 of uncultured Planctomycetaceae bacterium. GTDB lineage: Bacteria > Planctomycetota > Planctomycetia > Planctomycetales > Planctomycetaceae > CAZUXX01. The sequence continues at coordinate 541 of CAZUXX010000509.1, read as the reverse complement.
GCTTCTGCTTCTCCACATAGGAGGCGAGCAGTCGGGCCGATTCGTAGGACAGCGCCGCCTGGCCGGCCACGGCGATCAGGATTTCGAGATCCTCTTTCTTGAACTGGGAGATCGGGTTCTGCGTGTCGATGTTAATGACGCCCAGCGGCTCTCCCTGCAGGTTCAATAGAGGAGCACACATCATGGAGCGGATCGTCAGCGCACTGATCGACTCGCTCGCTTCGAACCGCTCGTCGCTGGCTGCGTCGGCGGAGAGAATCGCCTTCTTCTGTTCGAGGACCTGATTGAGGATCGTCCGGCTGAGGCGGACCGATTCGTCGTGTCCCTCGACACGGTGCTTCATGGCGCGGGGGACCATCTTCCCGGATTCGTCCTTGAGCAGCACGCAGCCGCGGTCGGCATGGGGGAAGATAGAGAACAGTGTGTCGAGCAGTCTGGGAAGCAGCTTCTCGACATCGAGCGTGCCTGCGAGGCTGCGGCTGATCTCGAGACCCGCCTTGAGCTTTGCCTGGGGCTGTACGTCGAGCAGGCCGAAGCCCTG
>CAZUXX010000508.1:0-3419 GCA_964624215.1 uncultured Planctomycetaceae bacterium | reverse complement strand
ATCGCTTCGCGGACGACATCGTTGCCGCGGAACGAGAAGGAGACGTTGCTGACCCCGCCGGAGGTTTTTGCTCCGGGACAGACTTCCTTGATACGGCGGATGGCGTCGATGAACGCCACGGCGTAGTCGCGGTGCTCCTCCATCCCGGTGGCGACGGTGAGGATGTTCGGGTCGAAGATGATGTCTTCGGGATGGAAGCCGGCCTTCTCGATGAGGAGGTGGTAGGCGCGCTGGCAGATGCGGACCTTGTCCTCTGCGGTGACTGCCTGGCCTTCCTCGTCGAAGGCCATGACGACGACTGCGGCGCCGTACTTTCTGATCAGGCGGGCCTGCTGGAGGAAGGTTTCTTCTCCTTCCTTGAGTGAGATGGAGTTGACGATTCCCTTGCCGGCGAGGCACTTCAGGCCTGCCTCGATGACGCGGAAGTCGGAGCTGTCGATCATCACCGGCGTGGCGTTGACGTCCGGTTCGTCGGAGAGCATGTTCAGGAAGCGGGTCATCTCGGCGGGGCCGTCGAGCAGACCTTCGTCGACGTTGACGTCGATGACGTTGGCTCCCCCGGCGACCTGCTGTCGTGCGACGTTGACGGCTTCGTCGTATTGCTTTTCGCGGATCAGTCGGGCGAACCGTTTCGAGCCGGTGACGTTGGTCCGTTCCCCGATCATCAGGAAGTTGGAGTCGGGGAAGAGTTCGACCAGTTCACCTCCGGAGAAGGTGGTTCGGCGCGGCCGCTGGGGGGCTTTGCGGGGGGCGGCGTGGGCGATGGCGTCGGCCAGGAGCCGGATGTATTCGGGGGTGGTTCCGCAGCATCCGCCGACGAGGTTGAGCCAGCCTTCGCTGGCGAGGCCGGCCATGGTGGCGGCGAAATCCCGGGGGTTCGACTTGAAGCCGCCGAAGCCGTCGGGCATGCCTGCATTGGGATAGCAGCTGACGTGGCAGCCGACCCGCTGGTGGACGGTTTCGACGAACGGACGGATCTCGGCGGGACCGAGGGAGCAGTTGAGCCCCACGCTGAACATGGGGAAGTGCTCGACGGACGCCAGAAAGGCTTCGAGTGTCTGCCCGGTGAGCGTGCGGCCGCCTTCGAAGATCGTGCAGGAGACCATGACCGGGACGGTGATGCCGCGTTCCTCGAACACCGTCTGGATGGCGAACAGACAGGCCTTCATGTTGAGGGTGTCGAACGACGTCTCCGGCAGGAGGATGTCGACACCGCCGTCGAGCAGACCGCGGACCTGCTGGGCATAGGAGTCGGCCATTTCGTCGAACGTCACCGGACGATGGCCGGGTTCGTCGGCGTTGAACGACAACTGAAACTTGGTGGGTCCGATGGCTCCTGCGACGAAGCGGGGCTTGTCGGGATTTTTTTCGGTGAACTCGATGGCGACCCGTTTGGCCAGCTCGACCCCGACGCGGTTGATCTCATGCACCTCGTCGGCGAGCCCGAACTCGGCCAGCGAGAGCAGGTTCGCATTGAAGGTGTTGGTCTCGATGATATCGGACCCGGCTTCGAGGTACTGCCGGTGGATCGATTCGACGATATCGGGTCGTGTCAGGCAGAGAACGTCGGAGGCGTTCTTGAGGTCGATGGGGTGATCCCGGAAGCGCTCGCCGCGATAATCCTCTTCGGTCGGCTGGAAGGTGTGCAGCATCGACCCCATGGCACCGTCAAGCAGCAGGACGCGGCGGGTGACAAGATCGTGTAGCTGATCACTGACTGACGACATACGGATCGATCGGTTTGCGAAAGAGGACGGGTCGAGCGGCGGGGGGAGCCCCGCGGCAGCGTGAGCCGTCGCAATCGAGGAGGGCGGCGTGATTTCAGACTGCAGTCGCCTGCACAGGGTTCGCCTGCAGTCCGAACTCGCATTCTACGCCTCGCGCCGTCTTTTTGCAGGCCCCTTGAACGGTTCTCTGAATCAGTACGGGGATGGCTGGCGTGGGAGCGGATCTCCCGTCGGGAGCCGGGTGCCCGGCATTGCCGGAGCCGCCGGTCGAATTCGAAGAGGCGGCGATCGAGCCAAATCGTGCGGATGCGGCTCAAGTCCGCCGTTCGCACGATTCGATAGGATCGATACGACCTGACATTGCATCTCGTTGCCGGCCCTGCTGCGCCCTAGAATCGGCGTGGCGCCTGCCGGTACCTTGCAATGTTGTCGACGTGCCGATGCAGGACTACGTACGGTCGTTTGGGGGAGCTCGACCGATGTCGCCAAGCGCTGCCGGGCTGCCGGATGCCTGTGGAGGGGGAAGATGCTACGCCGACTGACCGTTTTGAGCCTCCTGCTGACCCTCTTCTCGTCGAGTCTGGCTGCCCAGGACGACACGGGGCTGCTGTCGCGTGAGCCGGAGACTCCCGAAGAGTTCTTCGATGCGGCGGTGACGATGCTCCGCCTGTCTCGTCCCGAGCTGGCCCGGCAGTATCTCGATCGGCTGCTCGAGTCGAATCCGGATGATCCGACCCTGCTGGCGATTCGTGAGAAGCACGGCACTCCGATGTTTGTCCGCATGTCGCGGATGGAGGCGTTGCAGCCGACGAGCACCCAGCTTCTCGACCGGCTGAATGCTGCTGCTGCCAGTCAACTGGCGGATCCGGCGTTTCAGGATTCGCTGATTCGACAGCTCACCGGTGATGCGCGGGAGCGGCATGCTGCGTCAAGTATTCTGCGGGCCCTCGGAACCGATGCGGTGCCACTGATCATTGCGCGGATTGCCCAAGGGGTGGATGATGAAGCGGCGACCCATCTGACGATGGCCCTGGTCGATTTCGGCCCGCCGGCGGTCCCGGCGCTGCATGCTGCTCTCAACTCACAACGACTGCCTTTGCAACTGGTTGCGGTCGATGTTCTGGGGCGGCTGAAGTCACAAGGGTCGGTGCTCCGGCTGAAGGCACTCGCGGCCGATCCCGCGTCGAACCCGGGGCTGAAGCGAGCGGCGCTGCGTGCCATTGCACGGATCGAACTGGACGACCCGGATCAGGCGAACCTCGTTTCGACCTTCCGTACGGGCGATTACCTGCTTGCACAGGCGCGCGAGGCACTGGCGGCGAGCGATGTCCCGGGCCCGGGGGATGCTGAACCGGTATCGCTGTGGACGTGGGACGAGTCGGCCGGCACTGTTGTCGAGCATGCTGTGTCTCCCCTCTCGGCGCGGCTGCATCGTGCCGAGGGATTTGCCCGACTGGCGCTGCGCACCTCGCCCGAGAGCGAGGAGGCTCAGTCGACGCTGCTGGCGGTGCTGATGTGGCGGGATGTGATCGCGGCGGGGTGGGATCAGCCGATTCCGGAAGGGCCGGGGACGGCGCACGACGTGGCACTTGAAAGTGGTGCTGCGCTGGTGGAACGGACGCTTTGGCTCGCTCTGGATTCGCAGAATGCTGCTGCAAGCCTGGTGGCCCTGCGGGCACTGAGTCAGACCGG
>CAZUXX010000507.1:0-3422 GCA_964624215.1 uncultured Planctomycetaceae bacterium | reverse complement strand
CTACGACAACATTCGTTACGGCGCTCCGCATGCCACCGACGAAGACGTGCAGCACGCCGCCGAACGCGCCTACGTCACGCCCATCCTGAAGTCGCTCCCCAATGGACTCCACTCGAAGATCGGCGAGAAAGGACGCGAACTCTCCGGCGGCCAGCGGCAGCGCATCGCGCTCGCCCGGGCCATGGTCCGCAACCCCGCGATTCTGATCCTCGACGAGGCAACCTCCGCAGCCGACAACGAAAGCGAGGCGCTCATCCACCGGGCGCTGCAGGATTTCGCCCGGCAGCGAACAGTGCTGATGATCACTCACTCCATGAACCCCAGCCTGCTCACGGTCAGCTCGCGCATCGTCGTGATGGAGGACGGGCAGGTCCTCGCAACGGGAACTCACGAGGAACTCAGCCGCAACTGCCCCCTCTACCAGCGTCTCTTCGAGAACGCCAATTCCACTCGGGCAGCAGCGTAGCTCCTGCCGTCGACGTGGCAGTGCAAGAGTTCCCCGCCAATCGCGACAGCGACAGCCACATCACCCGCGCGTGCCGGGATAAACCCATTCACCCCGGTACTCGCGCTTCAACAGCCGGTTGGCCTCGGGATCATCGGGGATCTGCTCGCGTTCGCCGTCCCAGGCAACGCTGCGACCCAGCTTGTACGAAAGCATTCCCAACAGGCTGAGGGTGGTCGCCCGGTGCCCGACCTCGATATTTGCAACCGGACTCGACCCGTTCGCGATCGCACTCAGAAAGTCGGCCCACAGCGGCGGCACATTATGTCCATCGGCCTCGTTATCAAAGGCCGGATCGGCGTGAACGAGCGGCTGCTTGCTGTCGGCAGGATAGAACGTCCAGCCATCACGCCAGCCCATGTGGAAAATGCCCTGATCACCATAGAAGTAGCAGCCAATCGCGTGCTTCTCGGTCTTGTTGCCGGAATAGCGGCGATGCTCCCACGTCGCCGTGAACGACTCGAACTCGTACACGGCAACCTGTGTGTCAGGGGCATCAGTCGTCTGCACCTCGTCATTACAGACAGCCGGACCGCGCAGCGGACGCCCGCCGGTCGAGTACACCCGCCGGGGGAACGGTTCCTCACTCCACCACAACATCTGGTCAAGCCAGTGCACTCCCCAGTCACCCAGCGTCCCGTTGGCAAAGTCCAGAAAGTTCCGGAACCCGCCCGGGTGAATCCTCCGGTTGAACGGTCGTAGCGGAGCGGGACCGCAGTACATCTCCCAGTCGAGACTCTTCGGAGGCTCGCTGTTGGGTGCCGGCGCTTCCGGTCCCCCGCCACCATGCACAAACATGCGGACCATCCCGATCCGACCAACCTTCCCTGACCTCAGGAACTCCATGCCCGAGACGTGATGCGGACCGATCCGGCGATGCAGACCGACCTGGACAACACGATCTGCCTGCCGGGCAGCCTCAACCATCGCCCGGCTCTCGCCGATCGTGTGGCCGGTCGGCTTCTCGACATAGACATGAGCACCGGCTTCGAATGCCGCGATCGTCTGCAGCGCGTGCCAGTGATCCGGGGTCGCGATGATGGCAATCTCGACCTGCTCCCGGTCGAACAGCTCGCGAAAATCACGGTACGCCTTCGGAGTATCCGCAGTCAGCCCCGCGAGTTCATCCTGTGCCACCTCCAGCTGGTCGGCATCAACATCGCACAGCGCAACGACCTGCGACCGCCCCGACCGAACAGCCTCGGACAGGATGTTCATGCCCCACCATCCGGTGCCAATCAGGGCAGTCCGATAGCGACGCGCCTTCCCCTGTGAATGCACCGCCGGAACACCGGCCAGGGCGAGACCACCAGCAAGCGAACCGGCAAGAAAGTCGCGTCGGGTCAGCGGCATGACGGGTGCCCCCCGGGGAGTGAAGTCACAAATCACGACCAGTGGCCTGCTCTGCCACGAAACCGGAGGCGGACCCGGCACCCTGTCGCAGGACAGGCCGTCAGTCGACAAACAAATCTCGAAAGCATCCAAGCGTATCGAACAGATCCGCGACCTGCAGCCCACACCCGTTTCCGACGGCATCAACCGGCGTCACCGCTCAACTCACGAGAGCCGGAGCCGCCGCATCGCCGGCTATGTTCTCAAGAAAATTTTGTCGCCCTCGCCCACCAAAAGCCGTCAGTCCGCACGCACGCAAGCGTTAGTCCCGATCACTCCGTTCGGATAACCACATCCCGCTGTGTTCGCAGAATTGCCCGAAGCGGTGCCCCCACGCCGACTATCGACGTGTTACGTGCAACACCGGCGGGCCGTCAACACGAGTGGCAACAACTGGCTAAACGCACCAAGACCACAACTTTAACGATCGTAACTCAATTGAAAATAAAAATTTGACACGAACACTCCTGTTGTTAACGTGATTCTAATCAGCACGAGGTTGCCATCTCTTCTCCCCTCGTCTCTTCAGGAGCCGCTCATGTTGCTGTCTCACTTAAGCGCGTTCGCCAGAAGAACAGACCAGCGTCCGGAACCGTCAAACCGGGGACTGCATCCCTTGCTCGTGCAGGACCTCAAAACAGTGTTCGACGCCTTTCCTCTCACTGCGGTCCAGCACCTCCGCGCGAACATGCATCGCCTGATTCGTGGCAAGTACGTCGACGACTCCGGGAACGGGTGCATCATGTATCTGCTCAGTGAAGTCTTGCCACACGATCGCCGTATCCGCCGGCGGTCAGACCTCATCCGTCACTTCACAGGCGGCGTTTCTCTCGAGAACCGCGCGCTCTCCGAGTACATCGCCCCCTACCATGTCGTGCAGGTCTGGGATCTCGGCCCCTCCTTCCGCTACGGAGGAATCGCCGACCTGGGGATGGACGACCTCCGTCAGGTCATCGACGACTATCTGCGCGACCGTCTCCTCTCGAATGACGTCCATCTTCGCTCGACCGCGGCCGCACCAACCGCCGGCTCTCGGCGGCCCGACGCAGTCACGGGCGCCTGAAAGAAACAGCACGCATTCACAAGCGCTTCAAGGGTCCACACAACCCCGGAAGCGCTTTGTCCTTCACGCCAGACGCGCTACAGATTGCACACGTACACGTAGAAGCCGTACACACCGACTACCAGCAGCCCGAGAAAAGAGAGAACCAGCAGGACATCCCACCACCGCGGCGGAGCCAGCCGCGGGTCAGTCGCGTTCTTGCGGAAGTACAGCGCCGCAAACCCCAGCATGGGGAGCATCGTGGCCTGCATCATCCCTGCCAGCGCCACAGCAGCAACGGGATTGATGCCGCTCCAGAAAGTCACCAGACAACTCAGCGGCAGGATCACACAAAACGTACTGATTGCCCGGCGGTGCTTCGACTCGCTGTTCGGGTCCATCAGCCCGAAGACCTTGAGCCCGTCCGTGAACATCCGCGAGTGACCCGCGTTGGCAACGAGGAAAGTCGAGTACAGCACAGCG
>CAZUXX010000506.1:0-3430 GCA_964624215.1 uncultured Planctomycetaceae bacterium | reverse complement strand
CGCGTAGATGCCGAAGGTGATCGCCGTGAGCAGGTAACCCACGATGAAGGTGCCGGCAAACGCAGCGCCTCACGGCTGCCTCGCCCGCGCCGGCAACACGCTCCAACGGACCCCGGAAGCAATCGACCACCAACGGAAATCTCCCGGAGTTTTCCCACGCCGCTTCCCCAGTTCCGGGACCCCGACAGCCCGATTCGCTCAATTCCGGTCTGACTTTGACGCAACGCGGTCAGGCCGCGTAGGATTCCTCCCCGAATCCACCTGTTGAGAGAATGTCATGGCCGTTCGGCTGTGCTGCCCGTTCTTGTAGCTTCCGCACCGGTTGCGGTCTCGCTCACCGCGTGCGCATTGTCCCCGGCTGCCTGAACTCTCCATTCTCCAACAGGTCGTAAGTCATGTTTCCCAGTCTCGAACAGAAACTCCAGCGCTTTGAAGAGCTCGAACGGCAGCTCCAGGATCCCGAAGTCCTGTCCAACACCACGAGAATGCTGGAAGTCCAGCGCGAATACGGCGGACTCCGCAAGGTGGCCGAGGCGGTTCGCCGCTTTCACAGCCTCGAAGAAGATATCGAGATCGCGGAGCAGATGGCCGAGGAAGAAACCGACCCGGCCGCCCGCGAGTACGCCCGATCCGAACTCGCATCTCTCTGCGAGCGTCGCGACGCGCTGCAGATCGAACTCGAAGACCTCGCCACCGCCGGCGATTCGATCACCCGCGGCGGCCTGATGATGGAAATCCGCGCAGGCACCGGCGGGGAGGAAGCCGCACTCTTCGCCGCCGACCTCTTCTCCATGTACGCCAGCTTCGTCGAAAGCCGCGGCTGGAAAATCGAGGTCATGGACCAGTCCGAGTCCGACATGGGAGGCTTCAAGGAAATCATCTTCTCCGTCACCGGCGAAGGAGCCTTCCACCAGCTCCAGTTCGAAAGCGGTGGTCACCGCGTCCAGCGCGTCCCCGAAACCGAAACCCAGGGACGCATTCACACCTCGCTCGCGACCGTCGCCGTCCTCCCCGAAGCCAGCGATGTCGAGGTCGACATCGACCCCGAAGACCTTCAGATCGACACCATGCGCGCCGGCGGACCCGGTGGACAGAAGGTGAACAAGACTGAGTCCGCCGTGCGGATCACGCACATCCCCTCGGGAATCGTCGTCAAGTGCCAGGACGAAAAGAGCCAGCACAAGAACAAGGCCAAGGCGATGCGCGTCCTCCGCAGCCGCCTGCTCGAACAGAAGCAGCAGGAAGCCGCCGATGCCCGGGCCTCCCAGAGAAGAACGCTCATCGGCTCCGGTGACCGCAGCGAACGCATCCGCACCTATAACTTCCCGCAGGGCCGAGTGACTGACCACCGCATCGGCCTGACCCTCTACAAGCTCGACCAGGTGATGCAGGGACACCTCGACGAACTCGTCAGCGCACTCGTCGAATTCGACCGGCAGGAACGACTCGGACGCCAACCCCGGGTCAACTGAAGCGGCGTCACGATTTCCGCGTCAGCTCCACGTACGTCATTCGCAGTTCGTGCAGCGTCGTCGAAAACATCTTCGTTTCGTTCTCGTCCCGGTTCCCGGCCGTCTTCTCCTCCAGCACACCCAGCAGATCGATGAAGTGACGCGCCAGATTCGGTCGCGGCGTCGCCTGACCGGTCGACGGATCGGGCAAAACTCCCAGGGCCACCATCGCCTGCGTCGACAGCATGCTCATCAGCGTCGCCAGCGATGCCGGCGGAAGTGACTTCGGATCAACGTCCGGCTGCTTCCCCCCGTCGCCCGCGTCACCGTCCTCCGCACCCTTGGTCGCAGACTGCGCTGCCTCGTCGATCGCAGCCGCTTCAGCTTCACGCGGTCCTTCCACTCGTCGTCCGACTTGATCTTCCGCTCGGTTCCTTCGCTCATCGTCGTTTGCAAAAGTCAGTTCAATCCGGGCGCCAAAGACGCCCGTTCCAGTCACCGGCCGATGCATCACACGGCCTGAAATCCGTCCGAATTCGGACGCCGGCAGTATCCGCAAGGGTAACCCGGCTCGCAACCGGCTCAAGACGTCTTCAACCTCCAGGACCACCTCCCGCGACCCTGCCGTTCACTCCGCCTCCGGGTGACTCATCAGCTGTTCGAGCTTCTTGATCGCCCGCATCCAGAGCATCTGCGCCGCCGGACGCGAACGATTCATACGCTGTGCCACCTCGTCGAACCCCAGCCGCTGCAGGTTCCGCAGAATGATCACCTCCTGGTGATCCGGAGCCAGTTTCCCGATGGCATTCGCCAGCTCGATTTCCCGCTCCTGTTGCGAGAGCAGTTGGCTCGGCGTCTCCTGACCGGGGTCGACCACCTCCATGCGAAACGAACCGGAGTGACCAGCCCGCTCCCCATCGAGGGAGATCTCACGCTGCACACGCCGCTTCTCCGTCTGCTTGAACCTCCGGATGAAATCGTACGCATTGTGGCTGAGAATCTGCCGCAACCACGCCAGCCACTCGGCCTCGGTCTCACCGCGAAAATCGTCCAGACCCCGGTGCGCCTCCAAAAGTGTCTGCTGAACAAGATCAGACGCATCCACCTTAGTCCGCATCCACGTCTCGACCTGCGCCCGGGCCATCAACTGCACGTACTGGCGGCACCGCTCGAAGAGCTCATCCCGCGCCTGCGCATCCCCCTTCCGGGACCGCTCCAGCAGTCGCAGCAGGACAGAGCCGTGTTCGGCCGACGAAGTCATGTACCCATCACGAAAAGAATAATCCCCCCAATTCTCGCCAAACCCCCGGCACAGCGACAAGCCTCGGAGTGCGGCGACACGACGCCACCCTCGGCGAGACGACATCCCCTCAACTCACTCCCACCACACACCCGAACTCGACACAATCCCCGAAAGCCCCGCACTCCCGAGGATCATCCCGAGCATGACGGCCCCCTACGCAATCGATCATCCCGACGAACTTCTCAGCCCCTCTCTGGTTCTGTTCAAACCGGTCCTCGAACACAACCTCCACGCGATGATCGAGCTCGCCGGCGGCACCGGCCGCCTGCGACCACACTGCAAAACGCACAAGCTGGCTCAGGTCGTGAAAATGCAGCTCGATCTCGGAATCACCCGCCAGAAGGCCGCCACGATCGCCGAAGCCGAAATGCTCGCCCGCACCGGCTGCCGCGATGTCATGCTCGCCTACAACCCCGTCGGCCCCAACATCCCAAGGGCAGCCGAACTGGCCAGGACCTTCCCCGACGTCAGCTTCTCCGTCACCGCCGACGATCCCGGAATGATTCAACAGCTCGGTGAAGCCGCATCGGCCCGCAGCGTCACCCTCGGCGTCGCACTCGACCTCAACCCCGGACGTGACCGCACCGGACTCCCCCCCGGAGACAACGCCGCCGAACTCTATCGGCTCATCAGCCGCACTGCCGGCCTGCAACCCGCAGGCTTCCACCTCTACGAT
>CAZUXX010000505.1:0-3451 GCA_964624215.1 uncultured Planctomycetaceae bacterium | reverse complement strand
ACCACGTGATAGTTCGTCACGCAGTACCCCCGCTCGTTCACGATGAACCCGCTTCCCAGCCCGGACGGGGTCTGAACCAGAACGACCCCTTCCCCGTACTGTTCGGCAAGCTGACGAATGCTCCGCACCGGGAGTCGCGCGGTCGTGTAGCAGATGTCACTGTCCCCCGCGGGAGTGACTTCCTCCGGCCGGTCTCCCGTTGCCGGGTAACGGTTCTGGATGCGATCGAGCGGAATCCGCAGGAGATCGACCCCGATATCGACGAACAGGTCGCGGTCGGTCTCCTTCAGCACCTCCCCTTCGACCTTGCCCCCCGATTTCAACTCGACGACTTCTGCTGCGCCGAGCACAGAGGTCAGCAGCAACGGCGTCACCATTGCCAGGAGAAGACGGGTCATCAGGACTCGATTCATGTGACGTGACAGGAGGCAGATTCGTAACGAAGCAGCAACTGCGTTTTTCCGGACGCAGCCGCGATCACTCAGAAGCCATCCGAACCGAACGCATACTTCTGATGGCATTCGTTGCAGGTTTTCTCGATGATGTCGATTCCCGCCCGGAATCCTTCGAGGTTTTTGGCATCGACGGCGCTGCGCGCATCGAGGGCCGCCTGCACAAACGTGTTTACGAACCCCTGGTACTGGGGTTCCTCGACGTAATCGTATCCCTCGGTTGAAACAACCGTTGCCAATGCTGCCAGCACCATCAGTTCGCGCTTGATCGCGGCGGGATCCTCTGTCAGCCGCTCCTCGGTTGTGATGTTCGACCGCAGGTTGTTCTTGCTGGCCTCCATGCGGGCCATCAACACGCTGCGGTCGGCGAAGTCACCAAACGGAATTCCCTCCTCTGCTTCCTTTCCGGGGGGAGCATTCCCGTTGAACAGATCGACGAGTGCATCGAACGGATCCTTCGTCGCCGTATACGCCGAGCGGCCCGTCTTCGTCGCTCCCGAATCAATTTCCGTCGCCAGTTCACGGGCCAGATGGGCATTGGGCTTCCAGCTGACTTCTCCCGGATGCCGCTCCACAATCCCGGCGAGGGCCGCCATCACGATCGCATCGACGCCGATCGACTCCCAGCTGCCGTTGTAGGTGGCCAGCGTATTCAGTTCTTGCGAAAGCACATTCCGGAGTGAAGTGATCTCTTCCGAGATCTGGTCGATCGGGGCAACCACCGTCCAGTCCACTGCTCCGGCAGTGCTGGCCGACGATGCCGCGGGGGTCTGCGTCATCGGGGTTGCCGGCTGGGACGGCATCTCTGCCGCCGTGGGAGGTGGTGCCGTGACCGGAGCCGTATTTGTTGCCAGCGACGTCTGGTCCGCCGCCACCTCCAGAGGTCTGTCGAAGAACACATCGTACGGGATGCCCCCCACGTACTTCGTGTCTCCCGACCTCGGCGCTGCCGGCTGAGGCTGACCCGCCAGCGAGTTTTGCGGAACCGCCGGCTGTGCCGGCCCCGTCGCCGCTGGAGCAGCCGGCTGCGTCGCCGCTGCCCCCGCCGGAGCCGGATCATCGCCGGAGCACCCTGCTCCGGCGATCACGGCCAGACACAGCCCCGCGATCGACATGAAAGGCACCGGCAAGTTCCAACGCATCTGCGTGCTCCTGTTAGACATTCGGGGAATTATCCGCAGTCCCCACACCGGATGCAAACCCGGCTCGCTCGCCCCGGTCCGATCGGCCCCGCTGTCGGAGGAGACGGTCGCTCCTCCCAGGCGCCCAACGTCACGCGGCACGCCGCAGCGTTCGGCGCTGCGGCGGGAGCAGCGGCACCAGGCAGTCGACCGTCCGGGCTGTCGCTCCCTGTCCGCTGAGGACCACCGACCGCGCTGCCAGTCCCATTCGCCGCTGACGCGCCGGGTTGATCAACAGCTCATGCAACTCCGTGTACAGCTCCGATTTGTTCCGGACGACCCGGGCCGCCCCGCGAGACAGCAGACTCTCGACAATCGAACGGAAGTTTCGGGTAAACGGCCCAAAGAGCACCGCCGCTCCGTACGCCGCTGGCTCGATCATGTTCTGGCCACCCCGTTTCCGTGTCAGGCTGCCTCCCACGAACGCCACATCGGCGAGTCCCCACGCGGCCGCGAGTTCGCCGACCGTATCGAGCAGCACGACGGGACGTTCGCCGGTCCCCCCTTCAACCTGCTGTCGCGTCCGGCGGCGCAGCGGCAACCCTGCCTTCCGGACCAGGGCCGCCACTTCCTCAAATCTCTCGGGATGTCGCGGCACCAGCACGAGCCGCAGATTGCTGAACTCCGTGCGAAGCCGCATCCAGACTTCCAGCCCGATCTTTTCCTCCGGAGCCTGTGTGCTTCCGATCACGAGCACGCGCTCCTGCGGATGAATGTCCAGCAGTGCCCGCAACGACTGCGTCCCGCGATTGGCGGGATCCATCTCGACTCCGTCAAACTTGATCGAGCCGGTCACCACCACACAGCCGGGGGGGGCTCCCAGTTGTTCAAACCGCCGCGCATCCATTTCCGTCTGCACTGCAAGACTGCGAAAACGTTGCAACAGGTGACAGACCAGTGGACGAATCAGACGGTAACCCCGGAAGCTCCGATCCCCCATCCGCCCGTTGACCAGGGCCAGCGGCACACCGGCATCCCCAGCGGCCAGAATCAGGTTCGGCCACAACTCGAGCTCGGCAAGCACCAGGAGATCCGGACGGACGCGTGACAGCGCAGCCCGCACCGCCCACGAGAAATCAAATGGCAGCCAGGTGACCGTGCAGCCGTCGAGCTTCTCCCTGGCGATCGCATGTCCCGTGACCGTCGTCGTGGTGACAACAAACTGAAGGTCCGGGGACCGCTGACGAAGTCGGTTGATCACGCGGGGCAGAAGCAGCACTTCCCCGACGCTCACCGCATGCAGCCACACCATCGGACGCGAAAAGTCCGTGCGAACCGGCAGCTGCCCTGTCAGTTTCGTGCGCCAGCCCCCGATCGGTTTGCGCTTCACCAGCAATCGCCACGCAACCAGGGGCGACGCCGCCAGCACGACGAGGACATACACTCCGTTGATCAGCCAGCCAACCCAACGCATCCGTGCACCCTGACTCCCGGGGTTCGTGCGACTGGCTCCGCCAGTTGCGGCGGATTCTAGGCCGCTTCACTGACAGGGGGCAACGCCGCTCTGGAGCGCCTCCAGGAACCGAGCAGCGTCGAGGGCGCCCACAACACTGCGCCGGAGTCGATCCCGGTCCCGGAATTGCGCACCGGAAAGCGCTTACCATTTGTCGACCGGGCCATTCGGTGTTTTGATGAGTGCCGTGGCTACCTGGCACTCCCGCTCACCGTGATGTTTGTTGATCAGCTCCCACACCTGACCAAACTCGTCGATCGAGCCCAGTCGGCGAAGCCGGTCTTCCAGCCACAGCGGAATCCCCAGCCGGGCCCCGTACCACGCGGCAAACTTCCGAAACAGCACACAGCTGTATTCCCCGTGTT
>CAZUXX010000504.1:0-3458 GCA_964624215.1 uncultured Planctomycetaceae bacterium | reverse complement strand
CAAGCGGTTCGTTGTATCCGATTGAGCACGCCACCCGCCCCTTGGCCCTCATCGCCAGCCCCTTGACGACGTTCTCGAAACGCCGGTCACCGCCGCCCAGAAACACCAGCTGCGCATCGGTCGCCAGCAACTGGTCTGCCGTCTGTTCGATGAGGTTGAGCCCCTTCTGTTCTGTCAGCCTCGAAACAAGACCACAAAACGGGACCGAATCTTCCATATGCAGGCTCAGTTCCCGCTGCAGTTCCCGCTTGTTGATCGCCTTGCCACGCTCGACAGATTCCCGGTCATACGTCTGCGGAAGATGCTTGTCTCGCGCCGGGTTCCAGTCGTCCACGTCGACGCCGTTCAGAATCCCTCGCAGATCGGAACCGCGCGCAGCAAGTACTCCTTCCAGTCCGCAACCGAACTGCGGCGTTGTGATCTCGCGTGCATACGTCGGGCTGACGGTCGTCAGGCGATCGGCATAAACACAGCCCGACTTGAGCAGGTTCAGATGCCCCCAGAATTCGAGACGATCCCAGCGGAATAAATCAAACGGCAGACCCGTCAGCGACATCGCTTCGGCACCGAACATCCCCTGAAACGCCAGATTGTGCAGAGTCAGAACCGTCCCCGTACGACGGAACACGGGATGATCCCGATACCGCTCCTTCAGGAGCACCGGGACAAACGCGGCCTGCCAGTCATGCACATGCACGATGTCCGGCTCCAGCCCGAATGCCACACACGTTTCCATCGCGGCCCGGTTCAGAAACAGGAACCGCTCGGCATTGTCGGGGAAGTCAGTTCCTGCATGACCGTACAACCCGGCCCTGTCGAAGTAGCCCGGATGGTCGATCAGCAGAACGTTGACCCGCGTCTCCGGTATGCGCGACCGGCGGACCCACGCCTGCGCGACGTGATCCCCGAAATCAACGGAGACACTCCGGCCAGGTCCCGTCCCCACCAGCAATCGCGGGACGAAACGCCGATAGTGGGGCATGATGATCGTGACCTGATGCCCCGCCCGATCCAGCGCTTTTGCCAGTCCGGTGACCATATCGGCCAGCCCCCCCGTCTTGGCAAAAGAAATGACCTCGGAACTGACCATCACAATGTTCAAAGTCGGTCTCCGCAGTTGCAACGCAGTCAATCATCAAGGTGTTATTCAAGTTGCCCGTACCGCGCTGGTGCGGTCTGCCGGAAGCCTCCTGACTGAGTGAGGCTACCCCGGGCCCGGCGCAACGCCAAGACTCCCCCCTCACCGCGCTCCGGAATCCGGAATCGACTTGAGCGGTCGACCGGATCGTGAGGTTGCGTGGTCTTCTCCACTCATCTCCTGGCGAAAATGGCCTCCTGCTGCTTGACAGCCGCGCCGCGGTACAAGTGCGAACCGGAAAACGTCCTCCCCAACCGTAGGCCCCGTCCCGTCCGTGTCAAAGCACCCGCCCCCGCCTCCGGCCACCGCCACGCGTGTTTCTCACGAACAGGGAGCCTGCAGGAGCAGGGCCCTCCTGCAGCTCATTCCGCCGCATTGGCCGGCAGTGGCACCTGGTGGGGGGACATCAGGTACCGAAACAGGCTGCGGATTTCCTCAACCGACAGACGGTCGAGCTGCCCTTCAGGCATCAGTGACAGTTCCGTCGCCTTCACCAGTTCCACCGATTGTTTGTCAATCACGATCTGCTCAGACTCTGTCTGCAGAGAAATCGTACGTCCGGTATCACCGGTGATGACTCCATTGAGAATCCGTCCGTCGTCGAGCTGGACGATCGACATCCGATAGTTCTCCGCCAGCGTCGCGCTCGGATCGACGATGTTCTCGAGCAGATACATCAGGTTGGACCGCTGCGATCCCGTCAGATCAGGTGCCGTCGTCCCTCCCTCACCAAACAGTTTGTGACACTTGCCACAGGCGTTCCGGTACAGCAGACGACCGCGGGAGGCATCGGCATCGACCAGCGACTCGTCATCGAGCAATGTACGGAGTTCGGCAATACGGGCCTGCTTCTCACCGGCCAGTGGCTGCACCGAGGGCCAGATGGTCCGGATCCGCTCCCGGATCTCATCACTGCCCGCGGTCAGCAGTTGGCGTAACTGAAACGCCGGCACGTCTTCTGCCGGAATGCGACCTTCGGAGACTGCCGCCAGCAGAACCGGGGCAAAGTCCGGCCGCGAGCAGAGGGTGCTCACCGCGGCATCTCTCGCGAGTCCGTGAAACCGTCGGTAGTGATCTGCAATTCGCTTCGCAGCGTCCTCCCCGCCGACAACGGCCAGTCCCCGAATGGCGGCCGCCGCAACCTTGCGATCATTCAGAAGCCCCGTCAGCAGCTCAGCCAGCTCTTCCACCCGCGCCTCGACCAGCGCTTCAATCGCTGCGACACGCGCCGAGTCGTCGGCGTTTCCATCCGCGGCAATCCCCCGCAGCTGATCCATGGCTCTCCCGTCCCCAAACACGACGGCAAGTTCCCGCGCAAGCCGCACGACCTCATCGTTATCCGACTTTGCCAGGAGGGCCGCTACGTCATCCCAGCCGGCAGGTCTGGGAGCCCGTCGCCATCCGGCCAGACCGGTATTCAGTCCCGTCAGGATCTCGCGTTGCCGGGCGGCATCGACATCGGGCAGCCTGGCAACCAGCCCGTTGACGCCATGCGACTGCCGCTCGATCTCCTCCGCAAGACGTCGGGCAATGAACTGTGCTATCAGCGGAATCTTTGAACTGACGGCGACACGAGTCGCCCACTCCGTGTTCGCAGCAACCGCCGGCTCGATTCCGTACCAGATCATCAACGGCTGCTGACGATCGTGCGCATCGTCATCCCACTGCAAAAGAGCATCCGCCAGCGACATTCGCGCCTCGATCGGCAACTGTTGCAGCGCCGACGCGATATACAGCCGCACGAGCCCCGATCCGTCGCGCATTGCCACGTCACAAAGCACGTCAACGACCACAGACTGATCAGCTTCAACATCCCCCAGCAGTCGCACACCCCAGGCGCGCACGTGCTCATCGCCGTGGGCCAGCAGTGGTCTGATCCGGTCACTCGTCAACTCGCCCATAACGAACAGGGACCACATCGCCCGCAGCGTGTGAACGGTGGACTTATCCGCCTCGATCATCCAGTCCAGGGCCGCCACCGCATCGTCGACGGACTCGCCCGCTGCCGCCCGCTCCTGGAGCAGTCGGAGGGCGGTACGTGCGGTCCACTCGTCATACGACCGCTGCAGCGAAACCAGCTGCGCGTTCGACAGCGTCGCCAGGTCCGCAGCGTGACGGGCTGCTGCCGGAACCGGGAACCTTTTCCCCTCTTGAGCCAGAGGATGATCTCCGTCGGGGACAGCCTCCGCCCGGTAGAGGTCTTCGGGCTCGTCCCACGTCACCTTGAAGATGCGGCCACTCGACCGGTGGACCCCGTCGTTCTCATGACACTCGCCGATGTCAGACCAGTCGGCGACGTAGATTCCCCTTCCGCGGGCGT
>CAZUXX010000503.1:0-3464 GCA_964624215.1 uncultured Planctomycetaceae bacterium | reverse complement strand
GGCGATTGTCAGCGTCAGCGTCTTATCGTCGTTAGACAATGCGACGGAGCCGAGCCCATCAATGTTCTGGTTCTCCACCGCATCGGGATAGGCGTCCAAACTCACCCGTTCCAGCTCGACTTCAACTTGTCCACCTTCCCTGGAATAGATCACCCCCGGGAGCGTTTTGCTTGCATCGGCTTGCCAGGTAACGCTTCCGATTTTGATCGACTTGATCCGCGAAGCTGGAGGTGGAGGTGAGTCGGTGTCCTCATTTTCGAATGCAAGCGCGGCGGGCGCCAGCAGCAGATGCCCGGCCGGACGGACCTGCGCTCGCTGTCCGGCATCCGCGAGGTAGGCCGTCTCGGCCTGGCCTGAAGGGGAGAAAATCCCGCCGTTTCCGACGTTATCCGACAGGGGGGCCTCCAGCTCGCGAGGTAATGCAACACGCGGCAGGTGCCGCGGCGAGGAGGACGACGGGTCCTGCCCCTGAGCAGAATCGTTGGCGGCCGGCTCACCGGCGTCGGCGGGAGCCTCCCGGGCGTGTCCTGCGGGCTTCCCGGCCAGCAGCTCCTGGGCCCAATCGGTCCTGAGGACGAAGTAGGCCCCCGTCAGACCGACAATGCCGGCGAAGAAGCAGCACCCGATGATGAACAGCACGCCCAATGCCCGCAACATTCGATCACTCCATTGATCGGTGAATCCTGATCGTGCCGGATTGCCCCGCCTGGGCGACTTCGAAGCATCGCGCCGGTCAACGCTGTGCCACGGGCCAGGATAAGACGGATTCTTCTGCCGCTTCCGAACAAATCAACATGTTCTACCGACAGAACGCTTACGGTACGCACCCACGCATTGCCGCATGCCGGGACCGATTCTGATCTGTTTATCGGCAACTCAGACTGTATTAATTTGATTGCCTTTGCAGAACAGAGCGACTGCACCGAGTTTTCCGGCAATCTCGAGTCCAACTCCGCGACGTCTTGCCATCTTGCGTCCGGTTCTGCACTGCGGTGGCGGGAAGAAGACCCGATTCGGAATGCAGGAATCTGCGGTGTCTCACCGCGTCTTAGAGCGGGCGATCCGGAATGTAGCCGAACGTTGCCCCCCCGCGGCGTGTGACGCGGAGTCGGTGTGCATGAGCCGGTGTCAGCGTCCGCAGGGCGTGACAGTATCCGGTGCGGCGAATGACGTGAGAATGCGTCATCTCGTGGCGAGAGGCCCTGAGATCCGGCTCAATGACGATCGGGGGCAGCGTGAGAACACATTTCACCGCCTCGAAGTCGTCCACCCGCTCGAAGATCGTCAACTGCAGATCGAGTGAGACGGCGGTTCTGGGCGCCTCGACAACCGCCGTGACCTCGTAGCGCCCCCCCTCGAAGACCCGCACGGTCATCCCTTCGTAAATGATCAGCTGGCCTCGGGGTGCCGGGTTATCCCAGGCGTTGGGCCAGTCAATCACGGCTGCTTCGCCAAACACCGCTGTAGCGACCACATTCTCCCCGGTTTCATTCAGCGCGGCGACGCTGTCCCGGTCCTGCACCGGAATCACCCTCCGCGGCAGTTGAATCTGAGATAAGGACAGACGGACGTCCCCTGCCGCAGCAGGCGATTCGAATCGGGGCCGCCCGGGCACATGCCCGACATCGCGAACCACCGACACGCCGGAATCGTCCTCAGCCCCCGATGTGGCTGCCGCCGTCAGCAGAACAACGAGCGAAAGAGTGTGCTTTAACATCTCGGCCCCCGGCAATGTGCAAACTGACACAGAAGCCTGCCACATATTTGTGCACGACGTCGCAGGACTGTTGCGAATGCAACGAAACCAGCAAACTTGTGTGACACCTGGTCTTGCTGGGCAATCTGGGAACTTTGTCAAACTTTCCCCTTCATGGCTGAACGGTGCTTGACGTAGTTCCGTCCTGAAGCGCAATGTATCACATTGACGGAGCGCCTCGTTTTCGAGGGAGTTTTCAGCAACCCTTCGGAGGCCTGTTCATGACGCCTTTTTGTGCTGTCTTGATGGTTCTGTCGCTTCTGCCGGCCGCATTATTTGCCCAGACTGCTCCGTCCACTCCGGAGTTCACCGTCGAGGTCCTCCCGACGCGTTCGTCCCCAGACGCAGGCGGTCCCCTGCTGTCGCTATCCCTTCCAGACGACGGCTCCGTCCGGGTGTACCTGGATGGCGAGCCACTGACGTCGAATTGTGTGCGGTTGCGGTTGGAATCGTTCCCGACGATCTGTTCTCTCAGAGCGATCGCGGACGATTGTGCTCAGAACAGGCGCGAGATCTACAACCAGCCACTGCTCATCGACGGCACGCACGACTTTCAGCTGACGGCGCATCTGGCCGCTGCCTGTTCCGCTGAACAGTCGCCCGCCGCCCGGAAAGCGGACTCGCAGCAGCGCTGCAGCATACCATGCTGCCCGTCCGGGGATCAGCCTTGCAACGACGCCTGTCACAAGAGGTGCTGCGACGCTCTGCCGGGCCGACTATGCGAACTCAAGACGAAGAGGGCAAATCTGAAAGCGGAACTCCAAGAACTTTCGACGGACCAGCTAACTCGGGAGATTGAGGATCTCACGCACCAAAAGAAGCTTGCCGCCAACTACATCGTTGAGCTCGCGAAAAAGCGTCCCACAGAAAAGACAGAAGACGACCGGACAGTGTCTGGCTGGGAAACCGCCAAGTCGAAGCTCGAGATGGCGATCGCCACCCGCATCAATCAGCAGGAACGCGTCAGAAACTATAGCGATCTTGACAATGCCAACCGGGCGGTGGTCCTGAATCACCTCTCCAAAGAACTGGACACGGACCGCAAGGACCTTGCACATTTCCAACAGCTGATTGAGAACAACCGAACGTTGGCAGAGTCAATCAAGACCATCGATAACAAGCTGGGGAAGGCCATCGAGGAGCACGAGACGCTGGCGACGGAGATTAAAAGGAAACAAAGACAGTTGCGCGAGATCGAGGACAAGGTGAGCAATTTAGAGGGACAGATTGCCGTGTTGGGCGAGGTGATTGAGGCCCTGAGCGCTGTGGAGACGGATTGCGGTAAGGACAACAAGTGACCGTACGATCGCTCTACTGACCATATTGCATGGTGACCCCAAGTGCGTCAAAAGGCGTGCACCTGGGCCGTTCAATGCGGAAGACCGTGTGACTCGATGCCGAATCGCACCGAAACCGAACTGGATCAGATTCTCGACCAACTCCGAAAACTGCAGAAGTGACTCGTTCGTCTCGAGAGCCACAGAACTACGAAGGTGGACTGCTGTCATGAAGTGGTAGCGCTGTCACATGAGCGGTCCTTCGCCGGTTAAGCGCACGGGCGTTTCCGTCTGATCTGCTGAACGAGGAGGCACCGTCTTGCACCTGCATCGCGTTCCGCGCGAAATCTCCCGCGACTGCACCTCTCGACGCGCAATTGAGGGCGTCTCCCCTGCTATTTCAGCCGTGCCAACAACGAGGAGCCACAGAT
>CAZUXX010000502.1:0-3465 GCA_964624215.1 uncultured Planctomycetaceae bacterium | reverse complement strand
GCCCCGGATGTCCCGCGACGGCTGCGGGCGTTGTGGGCCGCGCACGCGATGACGGGCCGTCTGCCGGACGCCTTTCAAGGGACGGATCTCTCCACAGCCGGTCCGGACAGCGAGTACATCCGGGCCTGGCAGATTCAGCTCGAACTGGAAGATGGCGAGGCTCCCGAACCGGTCCTCGATGACTTTGCCGAGCTGGCATCGACAACGACTTCTCCCGTGGTCCGGTTGTACCTCGCCTCAGGCCTGCAGCGGCTGCCACTCGATCAGCGGTGGGAGATTGCCGAGCGACTTTTGCAGCATGGTGATGACAATCACGACCATAACCTGCCGCTGATGTACTGGTACGCGGTCGAGCCGCTGGTTCCCCACAATCCGGAGCGGGCGCTGGCCATGGCCGCGCGGTCGAAGATTCCGCTGGTCTCGCAGTTCATCTACCGTCGTGCGGCTGCGGAGGAATCGACTCTGCCGCTGTTGCTGGGAGCGATCGGCGATGCCAGCGGACCGCAGCGAAAGGTGATGCTGGGCGAGGTTATGAACGTTGTGAAGACCAGCGGTCGCCTGCCGATGCCGAAGAACTGGCCTGTGGTGTATGCGCAACTTTCTGCCAGTGATGATGACGACATCCGCCTGCAGGCGCAGTTCATCACGGTCAAGTTCGGCGACAAGTCGATCTTCCCGGCGCTGCGTGAGATTGCGACGGATGTCGATGCCTCTCCGGATGCTCGCCGCAGCGCGCTGGAGGCACTTGTTGGTGGCAGGGACGACCAGCTTCCTCCGTTGCTGATCACATTGCTGGACGACGACGTTCTGCGAAGCGCAGCGGTGCGTGCGCTGGCGGCGTTCGAATTCGCGGAGACGCCGGCGGCCCTGGTTTCCCGCTACCGGAACTTCGACGAGGAGACCCGCCGGGACGCCGTCGCCACGCTGGCGGCACGCTCTTCGACGGCCCTTTCCCTGCTCGAAGCGATCGAGTCCCGGAAGATCCCGAGGGAGGATCTGCGAGCGTTCACGGTGGCACAGATGCAGCAACTCGGTGACGAGAAGTTGCTCGCAAAGCTGAACGAAGTCTGGGGAAGTGCGCGCTCGACCCCGGAGGAGAAACTGGCCCAGATTGCCGCATACAAACAGCGGCTGGGGGGGACGGTGCTTGCACAGGCAGATCTCTCTCGCGGTCGAGCGGTGTACAAGAAGACGTGTGCCAGCTGTCACAAGCTGTTTGGCGAGGGAGGGGAGATTGGGCCAGACATCACCGGCTCCAATCGGGCGAATCTCGACTACATCCTGCACAACGTCCTTGATCCCAGCGCGATCGTCGGAAAGGACTATCAGGTAACGACCATCGTCACATCCGATGGCCGCGTGATTCATGGACTCGTCAAGGAGGAGAACGACACAGCGGTTGTCCTGCAGACGGCGACCGAACAGGTTGTCGTCGACAAGGCCGAGATCGACGTCCGCCGGCTCTCAGAGCTTTCTCTGATGCCGGAAGGCCAACTCCAGGAGATGACTGACGAGGAGGTCCGCGACCTGATCGCCTATCTCGCGGCCCCTTCCCAGGTGCCACTGCCGGGTGAAGGACCAGTATACAACGAGGCGACCCGCCGGGTCCTTGGGGCGCTCGAGGGAGAGAGTCTGCGGGTGATCTCTGCGAGCAACGGGAGTGCCCGCTCCCAGCCGATGGGTAACTTCTCTGCCGGTCGCTGGAGCGGAGACAGCCAGCTCTGGTGGACCGGTGGCAAGCCGGGAAGTCGACTTGTGCTCGAATTCCCGGTGAAGGAGCCGGGTACGTATGATGTTTTCGCGGTAATGACCAAAGCGCGGGATTACGGCATCGTTCGGCTGTCGATCAACTGTCAGCCGGCGGGACAACCGCTGGATCTGTACAACTCTCCGGACGTGATTACGACCGGCGTCGTGTCTCTGGGGAGACATCCGTTCGAGGGTGGGTCACAACGTCTGGAGGTTGAAATCACCGGTGCAAACCAGTCGGCTGTCAACGCGTACATGTTTGGACTCGACTACCTGTACCTGGGGACATCTGCTGAAGATCAATAAGGAGTATTCTCGCGATCGGGTTCTCGCACTGGCGAGGGGCTGCGAGAACTGACCTTCCCCTGCCATGCCCGGAACAGCCAAGATTCCCCGCTGGCTGTCATAGGACGATGCAGGGGGAACTGCTGCCCGATGCAAGGAGTGCTGGGACGGATACCGTGGTCGCTGCTATTGGCCGTTGCCGGGCTGCTGGCAATGGGGGTTGTTGTGTTGCAGGATCCCGGCGGCGAGAGTGATGCTGCGACGCGGCAGATTGTCTGGATCAGTCTGGCGATCCCGGCGATGGGGCTGGCGGCGTGGATTCCGTATCGCTTCTGGAAGCCGTGGAGCCCGGTTCTGTACGCAGGGACACTCCTGCTGCTGATTCTGGTGCTGTTTTTGCCTGCACGTCATGGCTCGCACCGCTGGGTGCCGTTGGGGGTGTTCAGTGTGCAGCCTTCGGAGTTTGCGAAGTTGAGCTTTGTGCTGGCGCTGGCGAATCATCTGATGCATCAGCACCGTCATCGCACGTTGCGGGGGCTGTCTGTCCCACTGATGCTGGCCATTGTGCCTGTTTTTCTGATTCTCAAAGAGCCGGATCTGGGCACGGCGATGCTGTTTCTTCCGGTTCTGTTCGCGATGCTGCTTGCGGCGGGGGCCAGGCTAAGGCATCTCGCGGGAGCGGTTGTCGTGGCCGCCCTGCTCTCCCCGGGGCTGTGGATGGTGATGAGTGCGGAGCAGAAGTCACGCGTGACAGCGCTGTTCACGCAGGAGGACGGGGGGCCGCCTCCCAAGGGGGACGGGTATCACCTGCATCAGTCGAAGCAGGTGATTGCTCTGGGAGCCGTGTGGGGCAGCGCGGTGCATGGGCCGGTGGTTTCGGATCCCTTCGCCTACCACCTGCCGGCCGCGCGAACCGACTTTGTCTTCTGTCTGAGTGCCGAGCGATGGGGGCTGCCGGGGGTCGGATTGCTGCTGGGAATGTACTTGCTGATCTTTGTGCGAGGGCTGCAGATCGCCGCCGCCACACGGGAGCCGTTCGGCAGGCTGGTCGCGGTCGGTGTGGTGACTCTGATTGCGGGACAGGTGCTGATCAATACCGGCATGACGGTCGGGCTGATGCCGATCACCGGATTGACGCTGCCGCTTGTCAGCTACGGTGGGTCGAGCCTTCTGGGAACCTGTCTGGCGGTGGGGCTGCTGATCAATGTTGCGGTGCGTCCCGGCTATGAGGTGACGGGGGGCTGCTTCCGCTTCGACGCCTGAGGGGGGGACCAGCGAGACTCCCCGGCAGAGAGACGTGCGCCTGGCGTTCTCAGATCTCCGGCGGATCGCCGCCAGACTGAAGTCCAAGTTCCCGCAGATTGAAGTCGAGAAGCCGGGCGCGGTGGGCGGCGTGTCACAGGGGGCGCGGTGCGAAACCGGGGTCTGCGG
>CAZUXX010000501.1:0-3478 GCA_964624215.1 uncultured Planctomycetaceae bacterium | reverse complement strand
CGTTGAGACCCTCACCATGGTCACCATCTTCGACCATGGCCGCGTCACACGGCGGAAAGGGAACGGCCAGCTCCCACCCCCCTCACTCCTGCCGCTTGAGAAAGAAATCTGGCGAAGCGTTCACGAATCGGGAGGATCAGAAACCGCTCACGGCGAAGGCATCCGGGTTCAGGGATGGGCCATCCACGAACCAGGCTGGAAACGCGAACTGCTGCGAACGACGGCAACCGAATTCTGCGACGACTGAGCCCCGGGACAACCCCGCTGTCATCCGCCTTCGCTGCGATACCCGCGAGCGTCTCCCCTGCCGGGGCACGCGAGTTGCAATGCCAGCCTCCAGACGTTTGCAACTTGTGATTTGCCAGCCGGGCCCGGGAGACAATCCAATGAAGACCCTCTTTACGCTTCTCATCGCAGCCGGACTGCTCGGAGTCGCAGCCGGATGCACCGATGAACAACAGTTGGAACAGGCTCAGGAAGACCTCGTCGAAGAACGTTCCGAAACCGCCGAAGTTGTCCGCGAAGCCCGCGAAGATGGAGTCGTGACGCCCGACGAACGCGAGGACCTCATCGAGGAACAGGGCGACGACGCAGCCGCCGCCGGCGAGATGGCCGAGCAGCAGGGCGAGTTGATCGAAAGCCAGACCGACTGATCGCAGACAGACCGGGACGATCTCCGCTCGCTCCGCAGACGAAACCGCGTTCCCGTCCCTCACGTTCGGCGATGCGCGGTTTCGTCTCGTTTTATTTTTATAAGGCCGCCCGGCAACGTCAGATGGTCGCAGCATCCTCGAACGGGTTCGTCGACGGCGCCATCCGGCACAGCACGATCCCCAGTTCGTACAGAATGATCAGCGGGACCATCATCAGGATCATGCTCATCGGGTCCGCCGGTGTCAGAAACATCGACAGCGCCGAAATCACCAGAATCGCCATCCGCCGCTTCTCCTGATAGCCCTCGACCGTGAAGATCGAGATCGCCTGCAGGAATCGCATCACCAGCGGCAACTGGAAGCTGATACCGAACATCAGCGGCAGCAGCACCGCAAAGTTCACCCACTCCGAAAGCCGGATCTGCGGCGTCAACTCCATCCACACGTTGAACCCCAGCAGGAAGTCCAGCACGAACGGGAACACCAGCTTGAAACAGAACACGACTCCAATGGCAAACAGGAGCAGACTCAGGCACCCGTACAGGTACACAAACTTGCGCTCATGCTTGTACAGCCCCGCCGCGACGAACATCCAGATCTGGTAAAACACCCACGGGGCCGACAGCACAAACCCCGCGATCATCGAGACCTTCAGATAGGTCATAAACGCTTCCTGCACGTTCAGCGTGACAGGTTTGTTCAACTGCTCGGCAGCCCCCTGCCAGGTGGCAAATAAAGGGGAGTGCAACGTCAGCGTGAGCGGCTTCTCCTTGAGCGACTCCGGCGGCTCCGGATACGCCTCCGGGGCCCTCTGGTGAAGCTGCTGACCAAGGTCAAAACCATCGACGGTGACCACCAGAGTATCGCGGGGCGCCTCTTCTTTCTCGGCCTCTTTCTCGGCCTCGACCTCCACGTCCTCGTCAGCCACAACCTCACTGAGCGTGCCCAGCCCGAACTGACCCTTCAGCCACTCCCACAGATCGACATCCGAGCTCAGATCGTCCTTGACAGTGATATCGTGGCTGTACTTCGCAAGCGCCCGATCGACCGGTTGACGCATCACCGCGATGATCTCCTGCCCGAAGAACAGTGCGATCACCACGCAGATCGCCATCCCCACGATCGCCTTCCACAGATGAATCCGGAGCGCTTCGAGATGCTCTCCGAACGACATCGTCGAGTCGTCAAACAGGTCTCGCGACTGGAGGTTCATAAACGCTTCCGGAGGGTCGGTCGGCGCAGGGGAGAAGGACGGTCAGCGCAGCCGGGAAAGAGTACGGAAACCGGACAGCAACATTCCCGTCGTTCCCGTACCGCGGGCACGATCGGCCGCCAGACCTGACGGCCCGTAAGGGGCGGCACGCACAAGCAGCGTCCACTCGGCCGGTCCACTCTCTGCGCAGACCTGTTGAGCAGCACACATCCAATTCTATCAGCCGATTCAGGGGTCGCAACGGCGCAGCAGGGAACCACATTCAACGGGGCAGGGCACCTCCCGACCCGTCCAACCGCCCCAACTCCGATCCACAACACCCTGTCCCCCGCCCGAAAGGTGCGATAGTCTTCCCCTTTCCCGCCTGAACGGTCTGCCCCCGCCCTTCCAGCCCGCTGAGATTCTGTGCCTGCCCCACGTCGATCTGGCCTGTTGATCGTCTTTATCGTCGTCTTCATCGACCTGTTGGGATTCGGGATCGTCCTCCCCCTGCTCCCCCGGTATGGTGACTACTACGGAGCCGACCGCTGGACACTCGGAACCCTCATGGCGGCATTTTCCGCCATGCAGTTCCTCTTCGCCCCCCTCTGGGGACGACTCTCCGACCGCATCGGACGTCGACCGGTCCTGCTGCTGGGCCTCGCCGGGTCGGTCATCTCCTACGCCCTGTTCGGGTACGTTTCATCCATGCCGGCCGACTCAGTCATGCTGGGACTCGGCCCGGTGGCGTGGCTGCTCATCTCCCGTGTCGGCGCCGGTGTCGCCGGGGCAACCATCCCCACCGCACAGGCCTACATCGCCGACTCGACCGGCAGTGCCGAACGCGGCAAGGGGATGGCACTCATCGGTGCCGCATTCGGAATGGGCTTTACCTTCGGCCCACTCCTCGCCGCCGCCTTCGCCTCCAATGATCCCGCCGCCCCTCCCAGCTCCGCCCCCGGCTGGCTCGCGTCAGGACTCTCACTCCTGGCACTGCTCGCTGCGATCGGACTCCTGCCGGAGTCGCTCACTCCCGGCTCGCGACCGGCCGGGCGACACTGGCTCGACTCCGGTGCGCTGTCCCATGCCATCCGCCGACCGGCACTCCTGCAGCTCCTGCTGACAATGTTCCTCACCACGTTCGCCTTCGCAGGATTCGAAAGTACGCTGGCACTGCTGACCGAGGCTCTCGGAATGAGTGACCGCGACAACTTCTACGTCTTCGCCTACCTGGGACTGGTGCTCACCCTCTCTCAGGGACTCCTCGTCCGTCGCATGCTCCCCCGCATCGGTGAGGAACGCGCCGCCTGGCTGGGATCGGTCCTGATGAGCGCCGGCTTCGTCTTGGTCGCACTCACCGCCCCCGCTGCCGACACATCGATCGAAGACGCCTCCCGGCAGTCCGCACTCGTCCGGTTGTTCATCGTCCTGCCGGTGAGCGTCGTCGGCTTCGCCGCGCTGACCCCCTCCCTCCAGTCACTCCTCTCGCTCCGCAGCAGTTCCGACGAGCAGGGCGAGATCCTCGGGCTGGGACAGAGCATGTCCGCACTCGCCCGGATCGCCGGACCAGTCGCGGGAATCGCACTGATCCGCAGCGACCCCCGCTGGCCCTACTGGGCAGCCGCCGGCGTCA
>CAZUXX010000500.1:0-3480 GCA_964624215.1 uncultured Planctomycetaceae bacterium | reverse complement strand
AACCGGGGCGTCGTCGTGTACTGCTTCGTCCCGGATTCATCTTTCTGCAGAGCGATCAGTTCCCTGCGAAGCAACTGACGCAGGAGTCCACCCGAACCGGTCTTCCCGCACGCGTCGATGTCGTCCGCTGTCACCGGCTGCTGATACGCGACAAACGCCAGAATTTCCAAGGCGTCCTGCGAGAGTCTCACTTCGCGAGGCCCGGCTCCATAGACCCGATCCCGGATCCTCTCGAAGTCCTGGCGCAGGCTGAGCCGGTACCCCCCCTCAACCAGCCGGATCTCGTACGGTCGCTGCTGGGCGATATACATTGCATTCCGCTCCTGCAGCATTTCTTCAACCAGCTCAGGCGTTGTGGAACCTCCCAGACACTCCGCCATCTGCTTCGTCGTCAGTTCCCGGCCGCCGACGAACAGCAGCGCTTCGAGAATCTGGGGCGCCGTCACACGCAGCTGTTCAGTCGCAGAAGACTCTCCTTCGACCGCACCGTCGCCGACGTGCTGAGGAACGGTTTCCTCCGCGTCGGCCGACTCGGAATGCACCGCTGCTGCCTCTTCCGGGACAGCAACCGGCCGTTCGTCCTCAATGACCGATTCCGGCGGGGCAACCGGTTCGTCAGGAAAAGCCGATTCAAGGGACTCGGCCATCTCGAGTGCGCGCTGCTTCGCCGCCTCGATCTCGTCGACTGACCAGTCCCCGTCCGCGGTGTCCCCTGCCTCGCCTCCGGGGGTGAGGTCAGCCGACCCCTGGCTCGCACTCGCCTCCACAATCGCTCGGAAGGGAGGCATCGACTGGTCATCATCCTGCTGCGGCATGGCACCCTCCCTGTCTGTCACCCCGCCTGCGAGATCCACCTCGTACGGAGGGGGCACTATACGGACATCGAAATCCCCGCCTCAACGGCAGTTCATCCCCGGAGGTGACAAGCACGATCCCGCTGCTGTTTGTTACAGTCGGCACTGATGTGGCCGCCGTTCGTCCGGGAGGCGGTTCCATGCACTTCGAACCGACAGACGCGCTGCAAGAGGACTCCGATGCACGGAATTCGAACTGCCGGGATGCTGCTGGTGGCGCTCGCCCTGATGTCCGCGGGTTCGAGCGCATCGGACTGGCCGTGGTTTCTCGGTCCGACACATGACGGCCTCTCACCGGAAACGGGCCTGCTCAAGTCGTGGACAAAGCAGCGTCCCCGGCTCGTCTGGGAGCGGGATGTGGGCACCGGATATTCGGCCCCTTCGATCCGGGGAGACCGGCTGGTGATCCACCATCGGATCGGGCGGGAGGAGATCGTCGAGTGTATCGACGCCCTTACCAGCGAGGTTCGCTGGACACATTCGTCTCCCAGCAACTTTCGAGACCCGTACGGTTACAACAACGGACCTCGCTGCAGTCCCCTGTTGACGCAGACCCATTGCTACACACTGGGAGCAGAGGGGAAGTTCGTCTGCCTCGAGCTTGACGATGGAGAACTGGTGTGGGAGCGAGACCTGCTCAGTGAGCTCAGCGTCCCGGAAGCGTTCTTCGGGGTCGGCGCTTCACCGCTCCTGGAGGATGGCAAACTGATTGTGCTCGTCGGCGGACAACCGAATTCCGGCGTAGTTGCTTTTGACCCGCTGACTGGAAAGACGCTGTGGGAAGCGGTCGGCCAGAAGACGTGGGATGGAGTCGAGGACGAATCGGGACGCCCTTACAAGTGGACCGGGGAGGAAATGATCGTCAGCTATGCCTCTCCGGTGGCAGCGACGATCCACGGGAAACGGCATCTGCTCTGTCTGATGCGACAGGGACTCGTCTCGCTCGACCCCCAAACCGGAAAGGAGCGTTTCAGATACTGGTTCCGCTCGCGGGTGCACGAGTCGGTGAATGGGGCCCAGCCAGTCGTGGCGGGAGACACCATCCTCCTGAGTGCGGCGTACCAGGTTGGCTCTGCCCTCCTGAAGGTGGCTCCCTCCGGCAACGATTTCGAAGTCGTCTGGAGGAACCGACGCAACCTTCTCGCACACTGGTCGACGCCGGTGTACCACGAAGGCTACTTCTACGGATTCTCGGGGCGGCACGAGAACGAAGGCAGGTTGACCTGCATCGCTGCCACCGACGGCGAGGTCCAGTGGGCCAGTGACGGATGGGAGCAGCCGCTCGACCCGCTCAAGCAGGATCGACAGACCCGTGCGATCATCGATACCCGAACCGGAGAGGAGATTCCCTGGCCGTTCTACGGGCGCGGCTCGAAGATCCTCGTGGAAGACCAGTTCATCGTGCTGGGCGAACGCGGGACGCTGGCCCTGGTCAACGTCGATCCTGCGAAATGGGACGAGGTGTCCCGCATGCTGGTCCCCCGGATGCGGTACCCCAGCTGGACCGCACCGGTTCTGGCAAACGGGCACCTGTATCTGCGGTGTGAGGATGCCCTCGTCTGTCTCGATCTGCGGGCAGCGTCTGCTGGCAGTGAGTGAGAGGGCGGCGCTCCCGGAGGCGATTCGCTCATCCCATTGTTCTCGGGCGGATTGTCGAAACGTCCGCGCCAGCGTGCCGTTTCTTGCAAGTTCGACACAGGAGGCCACTGTCGGACCACCGGTGGGCAGGCTGATTCGTACGACCCAGCTTGCCGAAGCGTCCCGCGGCGGGGATAATCCCGTTCAGCAGGAGTGCATTCGGGCACGGATGCCGGAACGACGCAGCATGTGAGGCAGATCATGCCGGTCGTGGCGGCGTTAGGCCTGGAAGATCTGATCGGTGACACGCTCTGGCCGGGAATTGGCCTCGTTGTTGCTCTCGTCGTGGCTATCTGGCTGATTTTTCGCATCCGCTCCTGGTATGGGGGCGATGCGGATCGTAGGGAGGGAGATGCAGAATTGATCCTGCATCTGCGGGGATTGCAACGCGAGGGTCAGGTCAGTGAGGAGGAATACCGATCCATCAAAGGTCGGCTGGTCGAGCGGACGGATCGCTGATGGTCTTCTTTCCCCTGAAGGAAGAGTCCTCGACTGGTCGATGTCATCTCCCACATCCCATCACAATTCCATCCACATCAGGAGGGGCCCGGCCGACGTCTCTGTCGACCGTCCAGCCTGGTAACCCGCGACCGGTTCTGCCGGCCGTTCCACCCGCCTCGATTCGAATTCGTACACCGTCATCACGACGCATGAAGGACCGTCTCATCTTTCCGCGTGCCATGCAGGGAAGCGGCGCCGGATTGGCCAGCGAATCGACCACCGTCGATCGACAGCCTTGAAGGAAAACGCATGCCCTCTGAGAAAGACTTTCCCAACAGCCGCCGAGGCTCTTCCGGCAAGAAGAACGCGAATTGTTCGTTCTGCGGGAAGAGCTATCGCGATGTCGGTCCTCTCGTCGAAGGACCCGGGGATGTATACATCTGTGGCGAGTGTATCGACCTCTGCCAGTCGATCCTCGACCAGGAGCGAAAGCGTCGGGGCGACTCGAAGCCGCTCTTCTCCAAAGTCCCCACGCCGCGAGAAATCG
>CAZUXX010000499.1:702-3487 GCA_964624215.1 uncultured Planctomycetaceae bacterium | reverse complement strand
ATCTTCCGCACGACATCGACATTCACCGGCCGTCCCTCGCGTGCCCCGTCGAGGTCGACCAGGTGGAGCCGGCTGGCGCCCTCGTCGACCCAGCGGCGTGCCATTGCGGCAGGGTCATCACTGAAAATGGTTTCCTGTGAGTAGTCCCCCTGTCGCAGCCGGACACAATGGCCGCCGCGGAGGTCGATCGCGGGAAGGATTTCCATGAGCTTGCGTCTTTCTATTCCCCGATCGACCTCGACGGTCTTTGCGGGGCATCGTCGGGATCACACGTGTGATCGAAATGGAGAGCGGTTGTGTGGTTTCGGCGGGGGATTTCAGGCCGGGAGTGTCGGCGAGATCGCTGGCTCGAAAAGAGTGCACCGGATCCACCGGGACCGGTGCACGCCGCCGGTGCCGATCTCTGTCCCCGGTCGGCTACTTCTCCACAACCCAGACACCGCCGGGTGTCGCTGCGGGGAGTTCGAGGTTGTCGTGAATGACGACCCCGTTGTGGAGAACAGTGACCCGGGCATTGGCCGTCTTGTTGCCATCGTCGTCGAATCTGGCGGCGGTGAAATCGACATCATAGGTCTGCCACGACAACGGGGGCAGGCACATGTTTACCCGGGGGGCAGCGGCCTGATAGATCCCGCCACACTCGTTGTCTTTCCCTTCCAGACCGAAGGAGTCGAGCATCTGGATCTCGTAACGCCCCTGGACGTAGTAACCACTGTTGCCGCGTGCCTGTCCGCGGGCTTCGGGCATATAGGGGAGCCGGAACTCGAGGTGAATGCGAAAGTCCCGGAAGGTGTCCTTGCTGCGGGCTCCCTGCATCAGGAGTCCGTCTTCTGTCATGGTGCCCTGCGTCCAGTGCGTCTGGAAGGTTTCTTCCTTGCCGTCAAACAGAACGACGGCCCCTTCGGGAGGCTGTTCGAGAAGCGTCGGACTGGTGCGAACCTTGCGGGTCAACCCGTTGTCCTTGATGTATGCGAGTACCGCTTCCGTCGCCAGTTCAGTGACGTCGCGCCCCTTCCCGTCCCAGCCATCGCCGGGGAGCCCGCCGGCGAAGGTGACGACCTTGAACTTGCCTTTTCCGAGCGCGACGACCTGCACTCCCCGCCCGTTGGCAACGTATTCCCCCTGGACCAGGAAATCGGGATCGGTTTGCGCTTCTTCGGGAGTTGCGTAGGTCCCTTTCGTCTGGGGGGCTGCCGCCAGCGGCGCTGCGGCGAGCAGCAGAACAGCAACTCGGAGCCAGTTCATCGCACATCTCCGTCAGAAGTCGGGACACCGGGATGCAATCCGGCGGCGACCCGGGGAGGCACGTTCCGAGACGGGACGCTCGTGATGACGCTTCCGCGAGGCGAGCCGGAATTCGAACGGTTTCTACAGGAGCAGGACCAGCCCGTCCACCTGCTGCAGTTCGCGATAGATCTCGAGCACCTGCTCTGCCGAATCGACTTCGGGCTCAATGGTCACACAGACGTGGCGACCGTTCGCCGTCCGTCGGAAGGAGAATGCCGGCTCGTTGCGCTCCTTGAGTTGAGAGCGAACGGCCGCGACAACATGCCCGACGAAGCGCTCACTGTCGCTGCCGATGGCCTTGTAAGTGTACAGGCACGGGAACTGGTGAATCGATTCGAGGAGCGCCTTTTCGGGAAGAGCTTCCATGAGTGTATCCTCGGTTGCGGGGGGAGCCCGCAGGGATCTGGCGGTCTGAAGTCGTGCGTCTCTCAGGACGAGGACGTGGTGAACTGTTCGTCGGGGCGTTCGATCTGGTCAAGCTGCCGCTGAATCTCCCACAGAAGCTCTGTCAGTCCGGCTCCGGTCGCCGAGGAGATCTGCATCACAGGTCGCTGCAGCGTTTCTTCGAGGAGTTCGGCTGCGGCGGACGCATCGGGAAGTTCGGACTTTGACACGACGATAATCTCGGGGCGGTCCAGCAGGGAGGGGTCGTATAACTTCAGTTCCTCGCGAATCTGCAGGTAGTTTTCGACCGGATCGGTCTGGTCCATGGGGCTTGGTTCGACGAGATGCACCAGCAACCGCGTGCGCTGAATGTGCTTGAGAAACTCGTGTCCGAGCCCGACTCCGGCGTGCGCCCCTTCGATCAGCCCGGGGATATCGGCGACGACGAAGCGATGCTCGAAGCCGAGCTGGACAAGTCCGAGGTTCGGGTACTTCGTTGTGAACGGGTAGTCGGCGATTTCGAGAGTGGCGTTGGACAGCCTGCTGAGCAACGTCGATTTGCCCGCGTTTGGTTTGCCGATCAGACCGACGTCGGCGATCAGTTTCAGTTCGAGGAGGATGTGTTGTTCCTCGCCCGGTTCCCCCCGCTCGAATTCCCGCGGTGCCTGGTGCGTTGAGGTGGCGAACCGCTTGTTTCCCTTCCCTCCGCGACCGCCCCGTGCGACGGTCACACTTTCGCCATCGCGATCCAGATCCTTGAGGAGGCTTCCGTCTGTCCGCCTGACCAGGGTGCCTGGCGGGACGAGGATCACCAGATCCTGTCCGCTTCGCCCCGTCTTGAGGGAGCCCTGGCCGGGCTGACCGCGTTCGGCGCTCCAGAATTTGCGCCCAACGATGTTGGCCAGGCTTCCCAGGTTGTGGTCGGCGCGGACGATGACGCTGCCACCGTTGCCGCCGTCGCCGCCGTCCGGTCCTCCGCGAGGGACATGGGCCTCCCTGCGGAAGCTCATGCATCCGTCTCCTCCGTCCCCCGCTTTGCAGTGGATTTCGACGCGGTCAACAAACATGGCGTGCTGCGGATGCCGGAAAAACGTGGTGTCTGGAGAGTCTGCAT